>CAZKQC010000015.1:0-2293 GCA_964554825.1 uncultured Planctomycetales bacterium | reverse complement strand
GGACGGCAGGAACGGATTGCTTCCCGCGACGCTGCTTTTGGGAAGGGAATACTTTTTTGATTTCACTACTATCTGTTCATTCTTATTGATCCCTGAAATGACTTCTACGTTTTTATCGTCTGTGATTCCGAGCTCCACGCGAGCCTTTACCGGTTCTTTACCGTTAGGCTGCTTTAGTAAAACATAACTTTCCCCGTTTTTATAAACGGCATCTACCGGGATAACCAGGATATTCTTCTTATCCTGCACTATAAAATCCACCGACGCGTTCATCCCGGAACGGAAAAAAGGCGACGCTTCCTGCGGAATCAGGTCAACCGGATAGATAGTGACGTTGTTGACGGTTTGCGACTCATAATATATATGCTCAACGGTTGCCTTTATTTCTGTATCGGGATAGGCATCAAGGGTAATGATCGCTTTCATGCCCGTAGCGATCTTACCAATATCGGTTTCGTCAACCTGCGCCCGCACAATCAGATGATCAGACAAGACCACCACAGCATCCGCCGTAGTGATGGTCTGGCCCGGTTGAGTAGTCGCTACGATGACCTCACCGTCAATAGGCGCGGGTAGCGGTATCGATTTATAGATCTCCTCCCAATACTGCAGGGATTTTTCTCCTTCACCCCTGGCTGCATCCAATAAGGCTGCTCTTTCAGTTGAGCTCATCCAGGCCAGTATCTGGCCGATTTTTACCTTTTCTCCCTCCTGAACCAGGATACGTTCAATCCTGCCATTAACCGGAGGTTTTATCTCCAGGCGGTTCTTAGGAAGCACTGTGCCGGTACAGGAGACAAAGATCCTAATGGAACCGACAACCGGAGTTATCTCCTTCATAATTTCGTCCTTGGATTCCCCCTGTTTTATCCGTGTTATAGCTATCCCAGCTATAATTAAAACGAATAAAACAATAAAAAATAATCTTAATTTTTTAATCCGCATATTCTAACGTCTCTCCTTTCGCCTGGACCCAATTAGCTTCAGCCAATAAGGCCCCTGCCTGGGCATTGAGAAAAGCTTTCTTTGCACTCACCAACTGGTCTTCAATAATCGTCCAGTTATCGAATTGAATCAGCCCCAGGGAATATTGCGCTTCGGAAATTTTAGCGCGCTCTTCGCTGGCTTCTAAGAATTTCTTCTCTACCCCTACCGTCTCTACTGCGTCCGCAAGCGCAACCCAGGCCTGTTGGAGCGTTACGACAATACCATCTTTTGTGCTACGCTCATTCGCCTGGGCCTGATTGAAAATTGCCTTTGCCTGCGCGACTTGCGCTAACCTCAATTCGCCTTCAAATAAAGGAAAGGATAAGGTAAGCCCGGCATTCAACTGTTCATTATCAGGCGGCCAATGAGAATTACTTTTACTGGCTCCGGCCTGCGCTGAAAGTTGAGGCAGGAATTCTGCTTGCGCAGCCTTAATTCCGAAAGAAGCGGCATTCTTCTGGGCGGTGAGCTTTCCTAAAGACGGATTCTTATTAGCCAACGCTTCAAAATCAGGTTTTTCTAAAATCTCATCGGCCACCCTGAATTCTCCTTCTACGCGGATAGGCGAAAGCTTAACCCACCCCATCTCTTTAATCAGCTCTCTTTGCGCGACCTGGAGCGCTCTTTTATTCTGAGCAATCTCAAATTCAGCCTCAGCGAGATTCGCCTGCGCAGTCAACAGCGCTCCTCTATGCTCTATCCCGGATTCATAACTCAGGGTAATCAATTCTAAATTACCCCTTCTGATATTATAAATCTCTTGGGCAATATTCAATAATTCCTGCGCCTTCAATAAATTAATAAAGGCGGCACGCAGCCGCAATCTTACCTCAGAAGATGTAAACCTGTAATTAAACTTGGCAGCTTTTATATTCTCTGAAGCAGCTTTTGCATCATTGGCTGTCTTTAATCCGTCAAAAAGCAACTGACTGCCTGTTACTCCGTATCCGAAGGAGTTGGCGGTCTTTTTAGTTGTCTTACCTGAAGCAGTAGTTTTTGTTCTTTCTCTGGAGACATCCGCGCTACTGTCTATCTGGGGGTAAAGAGCGCTTGCGGTAATCTTCTTACCGGCTTCATACTGTTTTATACCCTCTTCTGCTGAAATAAGATCAGGATGGTTCTTGCGGGCCTTTTCAATACAGGCCTGCCAGGTAAGCTTCTCTTCCGCGTAACCCATCCGGATGCATGCCAATACCAGAAAAGCAGAGATTAGCAATTTCTTCATCTTATTAAATCATCCACCCGTACATTAAAAGATTTTGCAATCTTAGCCAATGTCACTATAGTAGGGTTACTATTTTTACCC
>CAZKQC010000014.1:0-17176 GCA_964554825.1 uncultured Planctomycetales bacterium | reverse complement strand
CGGCTGGTCTGCTCGATAACCATAGGCACCAGTGTCTGCGCTTTTGTCTCCATGCTTACCTCCATTTTTTTTAATAAACTTTTAACGTTACGGCTTATTCAGTATTCTATGCCTGCCAATCCGCTTCCCTTAATAATAACTCCATAACCTTGGATGGCATATGGTCATCCAGGGGTATATTTTCTTTCTTGGCAATGGCAGCCAAGACCAGATAAATTTTCACCTGCTCCCTGGCCTGGGGCTCCAATTTCTCAAGGAATGCCTTCTCCTGTTCGTCTATCTTTTCTTTCGGGATCCCCTTTAACGCCAGATCAAGCTTTGCCTGTCTCAATAAATCCTGCAACTGCCTGTTAACCATAGACTGGGGCAATTTAAAATCCATATCCTTCAATAACCCCTGAATAATATCGTTCTCCGCCTTCTGGCGCTCCTGGCTTTCTTTCTGCAGGAGAATCTGCCTTTCTACGGCTTTCTGCAGCTCGCTCAAATCCGGATAACCCAGCCCCCTGGCAAATTTATCGTCTAATTCTGCGGCTTTTCTTGCCTCCTTCAAGGAATCGATATGGCGCTTTATCTCATCAGGTGAAACCTCGGCCTTCTTATAATGCAGCTTAAGCCCGTTGTATTTGCCTAAGTTGATCTCGGGGTTTATCTCCACTGTCGCCTTAAAAGAAAGAGAGTTCCGTTCAAGCTTCACCTCGGTTATGCTGGGCATCTCTACCACATCCAGCCCTTCCTGTTTTATGGCCTCGTTATAGGTATCAGGGATGAGCTCTTCGACAACCAGCTGATGCGCCTGCGAAGAAAAGGTTTTTTCGACTATATCGCGGGGCGCATGCCCCTGGCGGAAACCTTTAACCTTGGCCTCCTGCGTAATCTTGCCAAACGCCTCTTCGAATTTATTCTTAACTATATCGCCGCTGACTTCAATGCTGATTTCTCTCTTTGTAGCGTCCAGCTTCTTAACTTGCGTCTTCATGACAGTCCTCGCTTAGATAAAACCGCTTGAAAAGAACGGTTATGTTTACATGCTAAACTTTTCTCCCAAATAAATCTCTCTGGCCCTGGGGCTATTGATCAGGTCTTGGGCGCTGCCCGCGATTAAAATCTTGCCCTCGGCAATCAGATACGCCCTGTCAGTTATAGAAAGGGTCTCGCGGACATTGTGGTCGGTAAGCAATATCCCCAGTCCCAACTCTTTAAGCTCTTTGATAATCTCCTGTGCCTCGGAGACTACGATAGGGTCTATCCCGGAAAAAGGCTCATCCAGGAGTATGAAAGAAGGATTGGTAACCAGCGCCCTGGTAATCTCAAGCCGCCTCCTCTCTCCCCCAGAAAGCGTATAGGCCCTGGATTTCGCCAGATGCGCAATATTCAATTCCTCCAGGAGATTCTTCAGGCGCCTATTTCTCTCTGTCCTGCTTATCGGCAAGGTTTCCAAAATCGCAAGGATGTTCTCCTCCACGGTCAGCTTCCTGAATATGGAAGGCTCCTGGGAAAGGTAACCGATCCCGTAACGGGCGCGGCTATGAATAGGAAGCCCGGTAATATCCTGATTATCAAAAATGATCGATCCGCTGTTAGGCGGGATAATACCCACCACCATATAAAAGGTGGTAGTCTTACCGGCTCCGTTAGGGCCCAAGAGCCCCACGATCTCGCCGCGCTTAACCAGGATATCCACGCCCTTGACTACTTCTCTGCCGTCATAAGACTTGGTGAGGCCCTTAATTTCCAAAAGATGCATTCAGGTCCTCCGAGGAATATATGATAAGCCTGGGCTTGCCTAAAAGCGTTATCTTCTTATCGACAGTGGTATAGATCGCGTCTTCGCTGTAAGAGGTGTTGTCTCCCCGCAGTATCCTTACGTTGCCGTGGGCTACGATCTTCTCTATTTTAGTGTTCATCATACTGTCAGTCGTCTCTGCCTTTTGCCCGAGCTCCTTATCCTTGCCTGAAGGCAGGAAATAGACGTCCATCTTATCGCTGTAAATCAAGAGGTCGCCCCGGTCAACCTTGACGTTGTTATTGAAGGTGGCGATGTTTTTTTCGTAATCTATAGCCAGCGGCCCGTCGCAGGTAATCACGGTTTTCCCTTTTTCCGGGTCTTCTTTCTGCTTGTCGGCTGCAGCAGAATTGAGTCTCACCATCACGTCTCTTTCCAGCTTAATCTGATTGAGGCTGGGATGCCCCTGGGCCCCGTAGGCGGTGGTAATCATATTCTCTTTTGCGATATTAACCTTATCTTTTGTGGTGACGACCTGGTTCTTCCTGTCCCAGTCGAGTGAATCCGTAAGAAGCTTGGCTCCGGAAGAAGTAGTTATCACTACATTCTGCTCCAGATGGACCTTCCCCTCGGACTTATTGAAATCACCTTTATCCGCGGTAAGCTTGATATCCTCTTTCTCTCCGTAAAGATTACCTGTTATATCTTTAAGTTTTATAATATCGGTAAAGATATCCGCCGACTTACCGGAGAGGTCCCAAGTTTTCTTTCCTTTCTCCCCGAAACCGGAAAGCGAAAAATCGCTGATCTGCTGGTCCGACTCTTTCGCGAGCTGTTCCTTGGCCTGCGCAAAAGAAAAAAAGATAAGCGCCAGAACCAAAGCCAGAGTTAATCTCTTAAAGGTCATATAAAGCCACCATCTCCTGCCACCGCCCTTTTGATTTCAGGATAATCTCGGCGACCTCGCGCACCGCGCCCCTGCCGCCGGACCTTAAGGTAATATAGCGCGCTGCCTGTTTGATCTCCGGGCAGGCGTTGAATACTGCCACCGGAAAACCCACTCTTTTCATGAGGCACAGGTCAACCAGGTCATCGCCTACAAAACAGACCTGGGAGGCATTTAACTTATATTTCTTCAATATCGTATCCAGGACGCTGCTTTTAGGAAAAATATCCGCAAAGACCGCTTCCACGCGCATATCGCGCGCCCTGGGTATGATAGAGCGCGAGCCTTTGGCAGTAATGAGTATGGTAGGCAGGCCTGCTTTTTGTAAAAGATACACCCCCAGGCCGTCATGGACATCAAAAAATTTAGAATCCCTGCCCTTGGAATCATAGACTATCCTTCCGTCAGTAAGGACCCCATCCACATCCAAAAGCAGGAGTTTTATTTCTTTGGCTAAACTAATTACCGACTCTTCCATCCTGATAGAATGCATCAGACCAGGCCTGCTTTAAGCAAATCCTGCACATCCAAAAGTCCCAACGGCCTGTTATCCTTATCCACCACGGGGATCTCGTCTATCTTCCTATGCTGCATTATGCGCATCGCCTCAGCTGCCAGCATCTCCTTATCCACCGTAACCGGGTTTTTAGTCATTACTTCTTTTATCTTACGCCCGGGCAAATCAGCATCTACTCCCAGATGCCGGCGCAGGTCACCGTCAGTAAATATCCCTTTTAGCCTGCCTGATTTATCCACTACGGTTGCCGAACCTGCCCTGGAGTGGGTAATCTTAAGCAGGACCTGGGAAACTTTCTTCTCTTCGCTGACAATCGGATTTGCGGGGCCCTTACGCATAATATCCTCTACCCTTAAAAGCAGGCTTCTGCCTAACGCGCCGCCCGGATGGAAAAAAGCAAAGTCCTTTTCTTTAAACCCCTTTATTTCCAGGAGGCATATAGCCAGGGCATCTGCCATGGCCAGCGTAGCGGTGGTAGAGGCAGTGGGCGCCAGGCCCAAAGGACAGGCCTCTTTTTTTACCGAGACATCGAGGACTACGTCGCTGTATTTGGCCAGGATCGATTTAATATTCCCTGTGAGGGCAATGATCCGCGAGCCGATTTTCTTCAGCAGTGGCAGGAGCTGTTTCATTTCTTCGGTTGACCCGCTGTTAGAAATAATAATTACCACATCCTCAGAGGTTACTTTGCCTAAATCTCCGTGGATAGCCTCTGCAGTATGCAGGAAAAGACTGGGCGTACCTGTAGAGGCCAGGGTAGCGGAAAACTTCTGAGCGATAATGCCGGTCTTACCCATGCCGCTGACTACCACCCTGCCTTTAGTCTTAAGAATGAGCTCCAGGGCTTTTTTGAAATCTCTTCCGATGCGCTTTTTCAAAGCCCGCACTGCCTCGGATTCGATATCCAGAACCTCTTTTGCCCTCTTTAACACGTCCATCTTCAAAGCGCCCCCTCTATGCTTTTAATCTGCCTTAATAATTTTTCCAGGTCTTTTAAATTTATCATGTTCGGACCGTCGCAGGCTGCGTTATCGGGATCAGGATGCACCTCAAGGAAGAGCCCGTCGCAACCAAAGGCTACTGCCGCGCGCGAAAGTCCGGCCACAAACTCGCGCTGTCCCCCTGAACAACCGCCCCTGCCTCCGGGCAGCTGGATACTATGCGTAGCATCATAGATAACCGGATACCCAAGTTCACGCATTATCCCCAGGCTCCTGAAATCAGAAACCAGGTTGTTGTAACCGAAGCAGGATCCCCTTTCGGTAATAAGTATCGAACGGTTTGAGGTAGATTCGATCTTCCTGATGATAGGCGCGATATCCCAGGGCGCTAAAAACTGTCCTTTTTTTATGTTTATTACTTTCCCGGTCCTGGCTGCGGCTACCACGATATCTGTCTGGCGGCATAAAAAAGCCGGTATCTGGATGATATCAAGCACCTCGGCCGCCTCGACGATCTCCTTCTGGCAATGTATGTCGCTTAAGACAGGGACCTTGAGCGACTGCTTTACCTTAGCCAGTATCTGGAGGCCTTTTTTTAACCCCGGCCCGCGGTATGAATCTATGGAGAGCCGGTTGGCCTTATCAAAGCTGGCTTTAAAAATATAGGGAATGCGCAACTTTACGGCAATATCCTTTATCCTTTTACCTGTATCGAGGGTTAGCTTTTCAGACTCGATAACGCATGGCCCGGCAATTAAAACCAGTGGGTGCTTATCGCCTATCTTGATGTTCTTTACGCTTACCTGTCTCATTGAGGCTTTTCCTTTTTAAGTAATTCCGTTACCTTATTTAAATCTGCAGGCGTATCCACCCCCACAGTGTCGTATTTGGTTTCGATAACCCTGATACGAAAACCCGCCTCCAGGATCCGCAGCTGTTCAAGTTTCTCTATATTCTCCAGGCGGGAGGCAGGCAGGTTCTTAAAGGTGAAAAGGAAATCTTTTGTGTAGCCGTATAACCCTATGTGTTTATAATAAGAGGGTGATTTCACCTCCGAGTTCTTTGCTTTGTGCGGAATTGCGGCGCGCGAGAAATAAAGGGCGAAGTTATTTTTATCCGCCACCACCTTAACCACATTAGTATCGTCCACCTCGCTGCTATCTTCTATTGCCCTGATGAGCGTTGCTATGGAAATACCCGGATCGGCAAGCAGCTCGCGCGCCAGTGAATCGATCATAGTAGGATGGATTAGCGGTTCGTCTGCCTGGATATTAATCGCTATCTTTACGTCTAAGGGATTAATAACCTCGATTATCCTATCTGTACCGGAAAGGTGATCCCTGGAAGTCATCGCCACCTTGGCGCCGAATTCCCTGGCGACAACCGCTACCCGCTCATCATCGCAGGCAATAATAAGTTCATCCAGAAGCATTGCCTGTTTGGCCCTCTCCCAGACATGCTGCAGCATAGGCTTACCCAGGATCTGGGCCAGGACCTTACCTTCAAACCTGGTAGAAGAGAACCTCGCCGGAATAACTCCGATAACATCCATATTAAACCAGCCTTTCTATTAATTCTTGCCTGTTAGTAACTGCCGTGCCCAGCTTACCCACTACAATACCTGCGGCAAAATTGGCGATAAGCGCCGCCTCAAGCTTGGTTGCGCCCGAGCAAAGCGCCAGGGTAAAAGTGCTTATTACGGTATCGCCGGCACCCGAGACATCAAAGACCTCCTGGGCTACCGTAGGTATATGCGTCACGCGGCCGCTCTTCTCGAAAAGCTGCATCCCGTGCTCTCCCAGGGTCACCAGAATAGACTCCAGGTCCAGATATTTAAGCACCTGGCGGGCGGCATAATCCAAGTCTTTCTCGGTAAAAAGCCTGTCGTTATTAAGCTTAAACCTGTTGGTGGTATCTTTTATCTTCAGGTTCCTGACGGCATTCTCCAGTTCTCTGCGATTAGGCGTAATAGCAGTGACTCCGTTGTAATACTGAAAATGCTCCTCCTTGGGGTCAACGGTAATAATCTTACCTTTGGAACGCGCCAGCTCAATCAACCTAGGCAATAGGTGCATATTTATTACGCCCTTGCCGTAATCCTCGATAATGACCGCGTCAAAGGAAGGTATGTTTTTCTCTATGAATCTGATAATACGCTGATTTAAATCGCTGCTTAAGGGATTAGTATGCTCCCAGTCCACCCGCACCACCTGCTGATGCCCGGCCAGTATTCTTGTCTTTACGGTAGTGTGCCTTTTAGGCTCCCTGAAGATGCCCGTTGTGCTTATCCCTCTTTTCTTAAGCTCCGCAAAAAATATATCTTTATTTTCATCCCTGCCGGTGACACCAACCAGGCAGGCGCCAGCCTGGAGGGCATTGATATTATTGGCTACGTTAGCCGCTCCTCCGGGCACATAAGTTTTTTTATTCGCCCAGACTACCGGCACCGGGGCCTCAGGAGAGATCCTCTCCACCGTTCCCCTGATATATTCGTCCAGGATTAAATCCCCTACTACCAATATCCTGACCTTGTTGAATTTATTGACTATCTCTTTTAAGCGCTTCATAGTTTGTCCATTATTGCCTGGGCCAGAATCGGCAGCATTATCTCATGGTGGCCGATAATATAATAACCCTTCCCGCCCGGCTCTACCGGACGGCTCACCACATTCTGCCAAGGCCTATACTGATAAAGCATGTCGAAATTGGCGGCGGTAAAATTGACGGCTTTGCTGCCCAGGTTACGCGCCAGATTCAGGGCCTTCAAGAATACCTCCGGCAAAACCACTGCCGAGCCGAAGTTTAAGACCACCCCTCCGTTATTCAGCCCCGCAATACGCTCGACGAGAGAATAAAAATCCCTCTGGCTTCCCTGCGCAGTCAGGCTAGCGTCAAAGGAAGGATGTTGATGTATAATATCCGTTCCGATCGCCACATAGACAAAAACAGGAACATTATGCTTATAGGCGTTATAAAGCAGGCCCAGGTTCTTATAGCGCAGCTTAGAGGAGCTGATTTTCCGGGCGAGGGCATAGCCCAAACCATAACCTAAAAAAGCGCCTTCTGCCACAGCCTTATTTATAAACTCCGCGGTCTCTTGGCCCATACCAAACTTACCGCTCTTAAGGTTGCGGGAAACATCTTCGGAAGTCTTACCTTGCAGGCTGATCTCAAAATCATGAATTATGCCTGCGCCGTTGAGGCATATACAGGTAATTACCTTCTTTTTAATCAGTTCGATCAGTATGGGATTAAGCCCGCATTTGATAACGTGCGCTCCGGCCATAAAAATAACTTCTTTCTTTTTTTTACGGGCCGCAAGCACAGCTTCGACTACAGCGCGCATATCTTTTGCTTTTAATATGTTAGGCAGCGAGCGATAAAAATCAAGGAAGCTCTCACCCTTCCTGGGGGAGCCGGCAAAATCACCACGCACCACCTTGCTGTAGCGGGTCTTTAGCGAATATGTCTTTACCTTCTTTATATTTATCATAGAAGCTATAATTTTAGCACAAATCCAGGCTAAATCAACTTGTTTTAGCTACTCAAAGAGGCTATCCTCCCAAGACCTCGTATTTTATGGTATTTTTACCGCAGTTTTTAGCCGAATACATCAGGCCGTCAGCCTTCCTGATCATCCCGTCAACTGAATCTATCGGATCAAGATACGTAGCTACGCCTATACTAAAAGTAACAGGCCAGCCATTCTGCCGCATAACATCTGTAAGGGTATCCTTGATCCTGTTAACAACCACCCCGGCTGATTCGTATCCTGTCTCAGGCAAGAAGATCGCAAATTCATCCCCTCCCAGCCGCGCCACGACATCCGTCGTGCGCAGGCTACCCTTGATAGTCTCTACCGCCAGGTGCAGGAGCTTATCCCCCAAGTTGTGGCCAAAGCGGTCATTAATCATCTTAAAATTATCCAGATCTATATAGGCCAGGGTAAAAGGCCTCTTATGCCTGCGCGAGAGATCCATCTCCCGCTGAGAAAATTCTGCAAAGGCCCTTACGTTTAATGCGCCCGTAAGATAGTCTACGCGTGCCAGTTCTTTTTCATGAAAGAGCGCCTTCTTCAATTCTAAAAGGACATATACAATGGTCATGAAGAATATAATTTTTACACCCAGGTTCCAATAATGGACTAAAGGATGCGAGTGTCCAGGCGTAGTTATAACATCGATGATAAACCAGGAGGTTGCGCTGGCCAAAGAGATAAGGATGCCCGGTAACTTACCTGCAAACCAGGTAACCATGAAAATAGGTATTAAATCGAAGATCAGCAATGAGAAATCACCGCTCAGGTAATCTACCGCCCCCTGGAATATCACAAATAACAGGCCTAATATTATTAAAAATAACTTGGAGCGGCTTTCAAGAAATCTTATTAAAGCAATCATGGCTTTATTACCCTTAAGGTCTTTCCTGTTCTAAAGCTTTGGCAGCAGCGCCTAGAACATCTTCCACGGTTATTGCCTTGAGGCAGGCGAATTCCTTTTTGCAGTTATGCGCCAGGCATTCGATACAACCCACCTGTTTATGCAATACCTGGCTTCTGAATCCGAGGGGACCCCAGCGCTGGGGACTCAAGCCTTTCTGATTCCTGCCGAAAATTGCTACCACCGGGACTCCTAATGCAGAAGCGATATGCACCGGCCCGGAATCGCAGGAGATAAACAGCTTAACCCGTTTTAATACGCTGGCGAGCTCACTGACCGAGGTCTTCCCCGCAAGATTAATTGCCGGACACTTAAGGGCGGAGTAGATTTCCTCGGCGATCTTACAGTCTTTTATCCCGGCAACCAGCAAAACCTTAAATCCGTATTTTTGCGCTAACGCATCTGCAACCTCGGCAAATCTCTCACCCGGCCAGATCTTAGAAGGGCAGCTTGCAGCGGGATGGATAGCGAGCAGGGGCTCGTTATCTTTAATGCCTGAGGCTTGAAACAATTCCCTTACCCGAGCCTCTGCCTGGGGCTTTATCGGCATTAATAAATTTCTATCCTGCGGTTCAATCCCTATATAGCGCAGGATATCCAGGCTGTATTCCATCTCGTGTTTCTCTCCGAGCTGTTTTTTGTGTTTTATCCTGTCGGTCAATAAAAAGGAAAACTTGCGGTCAAAACCCACCCTGCGCGGTATGCCGGATAAATAAGTTATCAGGTGCACGCGGTTGGTAGGATGCAGTATCAACGCTAAATCGAACTTTCTCTTCCTTAACTTTATCGCAAGCCAGATAGAACTAAACCAGTTTTTGTTATCGCAAAGTATCACTTCATCCAAATAAGGATTATCCTCCACTATTTCTTTGGCGTAAGTAGAGACCATCATGGCAATATAGGCATGCGGATAATTATCCCGCAGCGCCTTTATCGCCGGAGTAGATAAAAGTACGTCGCCAAGCCTGTCTGTGCGCACGATAAGTATACGCCTGAGGTTGTCTTTACAGGTACTCAACAAAATCCCTGGAAGACTGGATAATATGTTTTGCGCCCTGCGCAAGACATCTCCTGCCTTGATTACAGAGAGGCATTCCAGCGTAGCGAACCTGCACTGCGCTTTTTCGCAAGGGCGGCAGATAAGCTCTCTTTTTACTACAACAGACCTCTCTGACCAGGGGCCGTATTTCAGCTCATCGGTAGGCCCGAACAAGGCCAGCACCGGCACATCCAGGTAACTGCCCAGATGTAAGACTGCGCTGTCGTTAGTAACCAGGAGGCTGGCTTTCTCTAGCAATACACCAAGCCCCGCTATGGTAGTCTTACCGGTAAGATCCAGGCACCGGCCCAGGCACTCCTTGTTTATATAAGCGGAGATCTCCCGGTCAGACTCATCTCCGACTAAAATCACCCTTTTGGTCTTATCCTCAAGAAGAAGAGCTCCGAGCTGGGCAAACCCTTCCCTTCTCCATCTCTTGGTGTGGCTGCGCGCTCCCGGGCTGATGATGACAAGCTTCTCCCACTCCTTTATCCCGTTATCATTTAATATTGCCTGAATATATTCCCGGTCTTTGGGGCTTATATACAGACTTCTTTTTCTAAGGCCGAGCAGGAAATCGCTGGCTGTTTTAACTTTTATGCTCTGCACCTTATAGAGATGCCTGGCCTGCATATGCTTTATGCTTTTCGGCAGGGTGAGAAATGGAGAAATTTTATATCTAACGGGGAGCGCGGCCCCCAGGAAGCTGTTACGTAAATCCGCGACCAGATCAAACCTTTCTTTAAATAGCTGGATAAAAAGATCGATTTTTTCCTGCGCTCCGGCCTGCTTATTATAGACAATAACCTTCTTTATCGCGGGGTTATCCTGGAAGATCTCTTTCGGCCTGGGGCCGACTACCACCGTAATCTGGGATTCCGGAAAACTAGCCCGTAAATAATCAAGGGCCGGCAGGGAGAGGATTACGTCCCCGATATTGCTTAAGGTAATAAAAAGTATCTTCATAATTTATATCTTTAGCCGCCTTACCTCATCCAAGACATCCTGCGCAGTGATCGCCTTCATGCAGCGGTTATCTTTACAGTTGACCTCATAACAGGGTATCTTACAACCTGTATCCTTCTGCAGGATAATTATATTTTTCCCCGGGTATGGCCCGGTTACAGAGGTATGCGTCGGCCCGAAGAGGGCAATAATCTTTTTTGCGCCTACCGCGTTAGCGATATGCAAAGGTCCGGTATCAGCAGTGATAAACAGGTCTGTCCTCTTAAAAAACGCAGCCAGCTGCTTAAGGGTAAACGCCCCGGCGGATGAGATAACCTTATTCTGAGCGAGCTTCTGTATCTGGAGGACGAGACCCGCGTCAGAGACGCTTCCGGTAAGAATAACCTTGCATTTAAACTCTGCCATCAGCCCGTCACAAAGCTGGGCCCAGTACTGGGGGGGCCAGCGCTTAGGTCCCCAGTTACCTCCCGGATTTAAAGCTATCAAGAAATCACTGCTGCCTACGGATTTATTTTTCAGAAAATCCAAGACAAAGGCTTTATCCGAATCGCTAAAGAAAATCTCGGTAAATCTGTCCTCTACCCTAAGCCCAGCCTTTTCGATAATATTCAGATAGTGGTCTATGCGGTGGATAGTATCCGGGCTAAGCGGCTTGATATTTTTAGTCAGGAGAAAACCGCGTTTCTTGGTCCGGTAACCTATCCTTTCGGGAATCCCGGCCAGGCGGCAGATAAGCGCACGACTGAAAGACCTGTGCAGCAGAAATACCATATCGAATCTCTTGCTCTTAAGTAATTGTACGAATTGCAATTTTGCCAGGGTCCCGCTGTGACGGTCTTTTTCATCAAAGATAATTACCTCGTCCAGATAAGGGTTATCCTTGAGCACGGGATAACAGCGGCTGGGCACTATGCTGGCAAGATAGCTGTCCGGAAAATTACGCCTGACATTGCGGATTACAGCCGTAGAAAAAAGCACATCCCCCAGCCAGTTAACGTTAAAAATAAGTATGCGTTTAGTCTGCATCGCGGCGTTCTTTTAAAAAGGTGTATATCCCGCTGGTCTCTACCCAGAAGACGAATAAATTATCTGCACTCGCAGAGATCCTGAGCCTCTTCAAGGCAAGTATATCGCTGTTGGAAAATTTCTTCCCCGGAGAGCAGGCTACCGCTATTTTATACCCCGCATCCCTGACCAGATTCTTTATATTAGCGTCGAATCTTCCTTCGGGATAACTGAATATGTAAACTTCGCGCCCAAGCTGTTCTTCCAGGGCCTTCTTGGAAGCAAATATCTGCCTGCGCAGTTCCTCCTTTGACTTAATATTAACCAGCGGCTCAGGGCCCAAACAATGGCTTCCGAAACTGATTAATCCTGAGTCCTGCATCTCGTTAATTTCATCCCAGCTAAGCCTGTCCTGGGCGGGCCTGCCTATTTCATTAATGATAACAAAGACAGTTGCGGGCAGGTTATATTTTTTTAATATGGGAAAGGCGTAGGTATAGACATCCCTGTAACCATCGTCAAAGGTAATGGAGACGCTACGGGCAGGTATAGTACGGCCTTCCTCCACAAAAGAAATCAGCTCAGCCAGCGGCACTACATTATAGCCAAAATTTTTAAGAAAGCGCATCTGGCGCTCGAATTGCGCGCTATTTACCGCCAGCCTGTTCTCTTTTTTCGCCCGGGGATTAACCGAATGATACATCAATATGGGAAAGGTATAGTTTTGGTTTACAAAAAATACCGACAGGAGAATAGCTAAAGTTAAGATAAGAGAAACGATAATCAATAATTTGTATTTACGCATTCTAGATATACCCTTTCAGTTTCCAGGACCATTGTCTCTTCCTTAAAATTATTGTTTATAAAAAGCCTGGCGTTATCCCCCAGGGAACGGGCACGGCCTTGGTCATTAAGAAATTCCAGTATTGCCAGGCACAGGCCCCGGCTGTCTCCCGGCTCGACCAATAATCCGTTATAACCGTGCTTTATTAAACTTTTGATCCCGCCTACATCCGAACCTACCACAGCTAGCCCCGAGGCCATGGCTTCCATAAGACTCAGGCCCAGGCCTTCCTTAAGCGAAGGCAGCACAAACAAATCCATAATCCCAAGGACCCCGGCCGTATCCCTAACAGAAGACATGAAAAATACGCTCTTGTCCACGCCTAGCCTGCGGGAGAGAGCCACCAGCTCTTCTTTCATTTGACCGTCGCCTACGATAAGCAGCTGTGCGTCTTTAGCGTCCTTTAACACGCCCTTCATTGCCTCAATAAGGTAGCTATGCCCTTTTACATCGGAGAGCCTAGCCACAATACCTATGACCGGGCCAAGGCCTAACCCCATTTTTTTCTTAGCCTCTAGCCTGAATTCCTGATTATAGACTTTAAACCGGTTGAGGTCTATGCCGTTAGGTATAACTTCGATATCCTGCTCTCGCAGGCGAAAATCATCACACAGGTGTTCTTTTACTTCGCGGCTTATGGCAATAACGGGCCTGCCCCAGCAAGGGAATAACCGGCGGAAAAACTTAGGTTTGAAAAAACCGTGACAGGTCGATATATGCGGCTTGCGGGAAAAATGCTCAAGGAAAAACCCCAGCACTGCCGTTACCCGCGTATTAGAATGTATGATATCTATGTCTTTTTCTTTTATGTACCCCATGGACTTAAACAGGCTGCCTAAAATCTTGGGGAGATTGGCCTCGGATTTAGTATTTATGGGTATGGGGAAAAAAGGTATCTCTTCTTCATACAATCTTTCCACTAACTCTCCCCCGCTTGACGCCACGTAAACGCCATGCCCCCTGCCTTTCATGCCCCTGGCCAAGGAAAGTACATAACTGGAGATTCCTCCGATATTAAAATGGTTAGTCAGGTATAAGATATTCATTTTAAAAGACTATCTATGGCCTCCAGCACCTCTTCCGGTTCAATCAGTTTCATGCACCTTGCGTTTTTACACTTTGATTTATAGCAGGGGTTACAACCTAAGTCTTTTTTAAGTACCATATATTTTTTCCC
Source organism: uncultured Planctomycetales bacterium (assembly GCA_964554825.1). Classification (GTDB taxonomy): domain Bacteria; phylum Omnitrophota; class Gorgyraeia; order Gygaellales; family Profunditerraquicolaceae; genus VGKF01. The sequence goes on along the minus strand of CAZKQC010000014.1, from coordinate 3,576 downwards.
GGGCACGAGGTGCCGCCTGTGGTCAGTGGGCCCGAAAAGGGCGACAAAAGGCACCTGCATACTGGCGGCAATATGTAAAGAGGCTGAATCCGGAGAAACATAAACACTGCATCTTTTAATAAGGCTGGCCAGCTGATTAATCGTGGTTTTACCGCAGGCATTAATGGGCTTTAGGTTCTTAAGCATGTGGTTTAGTTGATTGACGCTGGCAAGGTCTTTTTCCGTACCCGTAAGCACCACGCGTATCTGCCTCAGGGACAACTCTTCGCAGAGCCTGGCGATATTATGCAGAGGCCAGTTTTTACTCGACCATCTGGAGCTGGCGCTGATATTAATCCCTACGACTCTCTGATGAGAGCTCAACCACTGCGCATCAAACAGTTCATCGATATATTTTTCATCCTCCTGGGTAGGCCATAACCCCAGAGAAGGATCCTTAAGTTCAAGGCCCAGCATTTTCAATATCCTGAACTGATGGGTAAGGGGATCCATTGCAGGCCTTTCGTCTTTAAGGCGGTGATTGAGCAGAAAGCCGAACTTCCTGTTATCATAGCCATAACGGTCCAGGGAAAAGGTCAGCGCAGAAAGGATATGGCTCCTGCGGTTATTCTGCAGGTCAATCACCAGGTCAAAGTTCTGCTTCCGCAAAACGCGCGCCAGCCTTAATAATCCGAAGAGCCCCTTATCTTTATTCTTGAAATCGCATACCAAGAGCTCATCGATATAAGGACACCTCAGGAGCGCATCCTTGGATTCTTCTCCCACTAAAAAAGTTATTTTATAATTCTCCTGAGCGAACTTATCCCTGATCGCCTTTATCGCCGCAGTGGAAAGGATCACGTCGCCCAAAGAGCTGAACTTTATAATCAGAATCTTGAAATTATGCAGGGCCTCTTCATAGGCCGAGAGGGTATTCTTGACCATTAACTCCATATTGTATTTTTCTTTTACCTTTTTGTATGCGTTATGCGCAAGGTCGTCTGCTAATGCCGTATTCCGAAAGATCCTCAGTGTTGCCTCGGCAATACCCTTGGGGTCGGCAGCAGGAACAAGCAGCCCCGTCTTTTCGTGTTCGATTATATCAACCACTCCCCCGACTTCGGTAGCCACCACCGGCACTCCTGCTGCCTGGGCTTCTATAATAACCCTTCCGAATGCCTCCTGGGTAGTAGTAGCCAGGACCAGAAGGTCCAGGTGCGCCAGTATCTGAGGGACATCTCTCTGCGTGCCTAGAAATTCGGTGCAATGCCACAGGCCCAGCCTCTTTACCAGGACCTGCACCTGCTCTTTGTACTTCTCTTTGGAGGCAGGCGCGTCACCTACTATCCATACTTTAAGTTTCGGGACTGCGCGCGAGACCTTGGCCATCGCCTTAATAAAATGCAGGTGGCCCTTTATGGGGGTTAGCCGCCCGATTATGCCGATATTGAACTCTTCTCTTCTTTTCTTTCCGGGGCTTATAAATTTAAACTTATCTATATCGACGCTTCTAGGGATCAGCCTTATGCGGTCGTGCGCTACGCCGAAATCATCAATCATGCGCCTGCCTATGGCGTTGCTTAACACTATTACCCTCTTGCCCCAGCCCATGACATGGCTGAAAATATGTCTCTTGTAATAACCGTGACAGGTAGTGATAAATACGCACCTCATCCGACGGCTGGCAAAATAAGCGATCCAGGCAGGGACCCTTGAGCGCGCATGCACGATATCTATCTTTTCCTTCTTAATAATATCAGCGAGCCTGGCGATAAGCCTGATTATGCTAAATATTGACTTTTTATGCACAGGCAGTTGATAGTGTATTGCGCCGCAGGCCTCTAAATCTTTCACCAGCTCTCCTCCGGCAGAAACCACCACTGCCTTATGCCCGCGCTTTATCAGGGCCCTGGCCAGATCCAGCGTCCCTGTCTCAACTCCGCCTACATGCAATTCCGGCAATACCTGCAGCACGTTCATAATATCCTGATCAGCCTCTCTTTTACCCTTACGCTATCTTTAAGCGTATTGATCCCGGGCTTCTTTCTCCAGATACCCTCTATAAGATCACCCATGCCTCCAGCTTCAGCCGCATATATGTATTTATTCTTAGTAAGATTATCCAGAAAAATCCGGTGCCTGCCTCTTAATCCTTTCGCCCCGAAAACCAAAACATACCTGCCGCTGCTAGCCGCCTCAGAGACCATGGATATGCTTTCAGGAGAGATGACCACGATCTTACTTAAAGCCAGTATCCCGCCTACGGCAGCAGGGTGATTGCGCTCATTAGCGATCACCAGAAACCTGCAGCGATCGTATCCGGAAAATTCTTTTTTCACTAAGTCTTCTATCGCCTGCGCTGTCCTGCGGGAGGTGGTAACCAGCAGCTCGCCGTCTAATTTCTCCAAGACAGATTTTAGCTGCCTTATCACCTCTTGCAGAGTAACTTTATCCAAATTAAACTCTCTTGTGTCTCCTCCCAGTAAAATTCCTAACACTAACTCTTTGCTTACGTTAACCTGCTGCCGTATTGCCTGAGAGGAGCTTTCCAGGTAATCGCTCTCCACCAGGTTCAACGCCCCTTCCGTAACCAGGGTATTCTTTCTTTTGCGCAGACGGTCATGCCTGGGCGCAACCACTAAATCAAAATTCCTGATGTTTAAAAGAGGGGGCCGCATAATTATGACTGAGCGCGCGAGGGCCTCCCGCGCCAACGCCAGGTTTAACGCTGCCAGAGAAGAGCCGCATGAAATTATGATATCGGGTTTGCCGTTAATCAAAGCCGTATAAGACGCTTTCTGCAGAAAATACCTTAGGCACCAAAGGCAACCCTGGCATGTATACCTGCCGCTAAAGAAGCTGCTTAAGAGCAGGGCGTTCCTGGAAAAATTGCTTTTGAATTTAACTTCGACCTCCTCAATATCCGCCGTCATATCTTTTTCTTTAATCAGGTCAGTGAGTATTTTAGCAAGTGCCTGCGACTGCCTCAGGTGCCCGGCCTTGGCATCGCTTAAAATAAGTATCTTTCTCGACCTGGAATACTTCCATATCTTATAAGACCAGAGGTACTCGGCAGGAGCGCCCAGTATATATCCTTCGAAGACCCTAAGGGCCCTCTCTAAATTCCTGCGTATATCTTCATCCCTTTCAGCGCTCCCTTCGATCTTCAGGGGTTCACCCAGCGTCACTTTAATATATGGCCCGCGTATCCTTGTATAAAACGCCGGGATAACGGCAGAGCCGTATTTTAAAGCAAGGCGTATCGCTCCGGTAGGCATAGAGGCATCTTTACCGAAGAAGTCTACCAGCATCCCGGACCTGCCGCCCTGGTCCAGGGTCATACCGATAGCGTGATTCTGCTCGAGCTCTTCGATCAACTGCCTTAAGCCATCATGCCTCTGTATTATCCGGCAGCCCTTCTGACTGCGATAGGAATTAAGCAGGTTGTTTAGCCTGGGCAGCCTCTGGTTCCTGATGAGCAGGCTGAAAGAAAAACCCAAGTTCGCGCAGAGGAGATTAGAAACCTCCCAGCTGCCTTCGTGCACACCCAGAAATATTATCCCCTTGCCTTTCTTAAAACCCTCTTCTATATAATGC
>CAZKQC010000013.1:7197-17195 GCA_964554825.1 uncultured Planctomycetales bacterium | reverse complement strand
CGGCCCTGCATTAGGCCAGCACGGCGTGAATATTATGCAGTTCTGCAAGCAGTTTAATGATCAAACTAAAGGCAGGGAGGGGTTGATCCTGCCTGCGGTAATCAGCGTTTACGAAGACAGGACTTTTAGTTTTATCATCAAGAGCCCTCCTTCTTCGATTCTCCTGAAGCGCTCCGCTAATCTGGCCAAGGCCTCAGGGACCGCCGGCAAAGAGACTATCGGTAGCGTGACCACAAAACAGCTGGAAGAGATTGCCAAAATCAAGATGAAGGACTTCAACACCTCGGATATGGCTCAGGCGATTAAGATTTTAAAAGGCACTGCCCGCAGCATGGGCATTGTAGTGGAAGATAAATAAAGTTCCTCGGGCGCAAGCCCGAGGCTTCTCAAGTGAAATACTTGAGCGGCCATCGGCCGCGAAAGTATAAGGTTTATGAAAAAGCCAAGCAAAAGATACAGAGAATCAGTCAAACAGCTGGACCCTAAAAAGACCTATCAGCTCAAAGAGGCTGTCGCGGCTCTAAAGAAGATGACCCCAGTCAAGTTTGACGGGGCAGTAGACCTGCATTTTAACCTTAACGTGGATTCTAAGAAATCCGATCAGATGGTGCGCGGCACCGTAGTCCTGCCGCATGGCACCGGCCGAAAGATCCGGGTTGCGGTTTTCTGTAAGGGTGAACATGAACGCATTGCAAAAGATTCAGGTGCTGATATTGTGGGCGGCAATGAATTAATAGATAAGGTAGCCGGCGGATTCCTTGAGTTTGACTGCGCCATCGCCACGCCTGATATGATGAAAGATTTAAGCAAGCTCGGTAAAGTCTTAGGCCCGCGCGGGCTTATGCCCAGCCCCAAGACAGGGACCGTAACCAATGATATCGCCAAAGCGATAGAAGACGTAAAAAAAGGCAAGGTTGAGTTCCGCGTAGATAAACAGGGGGGCGTGCACCTTTCCGTGGGCAGGATCTCCTTTAACGAAGAACAACTATACGATAATGCCAATTGCGTAATCGAGGCATTAAATGAAGCCAGGCCTGTTTCAGTAAAGGGTAAGTTTGTAAAAAGCCTTTTTATATCCCTGACCATGAACCCCGGCTTGAAGCTGGAAATGTAAGATGAAAAAACTAGGCTCGATATTCAGAGAGGCGTCGGAAAACCGCATCAAGGATTATTTAAAGGAATCCCAGAGCGTCTTACTTATTTCATATTCCAAACTCTCCAGTCCAGACATGAGTTCTCTGCGACAATTATTGAAAACATCGAATGCCAGGATCTTTGTGGCTAAAAACAGTATTGCCAGGCGCGCATTGAAAGGTTCTGCCCTGGATGGGATGATTAAGCTGATCGAGGGGCCTTGCGGTTTAGTCTTTAGCAAGGATGAGCCCGTAAATGTATCTAAGGCACTCTGCAGTTTTTCTAAAGACCATGAACAGCTAAAGCTGGAGGGCGGTTTTTTTGCGGATAAAATCCTAGAGGCAAAGGATATTCAAGCACTCTCTAAACTGCCTTCTAAAGAGGTATTAAGGGCGCAGGTCGTGATGACGCTGAAGTCTCCGATAGTAGGTTTTGTCATGGTATTGAAAGGTAACTTGAGGAAGGTAGTATATTGCCTTCAACAGATAAAAGAGAAGAAGGACGCGCAACCAAAATAATAAGGAGGGGTAGAAATGGCTCAGAATTTGGATGAGATGATCAAAACGATCGAGGGGATGTCTGTGCTTGAACTTTCCGACTTGGTCAAGGCCTTGGAGGAGAAGTTCGGGGTGCAGGCGAATATGCCGATGATGGCTATGGCAGCGGCTGGCGCTCCTGCGGCAGGCGGCGCGGCTGCGGCTGCGGAAGAAAAGAGCACCTTCAGCGTAGTTTTAACCAGTGCCGGCAACAGTAAGATTGCGGTAATCAAGGAAGTTCGGGCAATCACCAGTTTAGGCCTGAAAGAGGCTAAGGACCTGGTAGATGCAGCGCCCAAACCGGTCAAGGAAGGCGTTCCCAAAGAAGAGGCCGAAGAGATGAAGAAAAAACTCGAAGCGGCCGGCGCCAGCGTGGAGTTGAAGTAGCCGGGTAACTAGTTATCATTAGGAGTGTAAGCTACAAATGATTAAACGCAAAAGTTTTGCCAAATTCAAAGAGGTTTATGATCTGCCCAACCTCTTGGATATACAGCTTGATTCGTATCGGGAGTTCCTGCAGATCGACATTCCTCTTTCAGAGCGTAAGTATCAGGGCCTGCAAGAGGTTTTCTCCGAGATGTTCCCGATAGAGAACCCCAACCGTTCCGTGCGCTTAGAGTTTATCAGCTATTCTCTGGGCAAGCCTAAGTATAACATCTCTGAGTCCAAGCGCAGGGCATTGACCTATGCCGCTCCCCTTAAGGTAAAATTCAGGCTGATTACTCCGCAGGAGACCAAAGAACAGGATGCCTATTTCGGCGAGATACCCCTGATGACTGAAACCGGAAATTTTATCATTAACGGAGACGAACGCGTGGTAGTCAATCAGCTGCAGCGTTCTCCGGGCGTATCTTTCGAAGAAGAAGATCATCCTACCGGGAAAAAGATATTTTACGGCCGCGTCATACCTTACCGCGGGGCGTGGCTGGAATTTAAATACGATTTATCGGAAACCGTCCTTGCCTATATAGACAGGCGCAGGAATTTCCCCGCTACGCAGGTCTTAAGGATTCTGGGTTTCAGCACGGACAGCGAGATTATCTCCTGCTTCGGTAAAGAATACCCCGAAATTACCAACACCCTGAAAAAAGATTATACCAAGAACAAAGAAGAGGCGTATCTGGACTTTTACCGTAAGATGCGTCCGACCGAGCCGGTGAGTAAGGAATCGGCAGAACTGCTTTTTTACCGTCTCTTCTTTGATCCCAACAGGTACGATTTAGAGAGGGCCGGAAGGTTTATTCTGAACAGGAAGCTGGGTATGGATGTTTCTCTGGAAAAGAGGATCCTGGATTCAGCTACCGTGATCAAGGTTATCGAATACCTGATTAAATTAAAGACAGGCGAAGGTAAGATTGATGACATAGACCACCTGGGTAACCGGCGCATCAAGACTATCGGTGAACTTGTACAGAACCAGGTTAGGATTGGCCTCTCGCGCATCGAGCGTTCAATCAAGGAAAGATTAAGCATACTGGGCGACTTCGATAATTTAAGCGTCCATTACCTCATAAATTCCAAATTACTCTCCAACCAGATCCGCGATTTCTTCACCCGTAGCCAACTTTCCCAATTCTTAGACCAGGTTAATCCTTTGGCTGAAATGACACATAAGCGCAGGCTCAGCGCTCTTGGTCCCGGAGGCCTTTCGCGCGAACGCGCCGGTTTTGAAGTAAGAGATATACATCCCTCTCACTACGGCAGGGTTTGCCCCATAGAGACTCCGGAAGGGCCGAATATCGGGCTTATTGCTTCCTTAAGCACTTATGCGCGCGTCAATAACCTGGGATTGCTTGAGACTCCTTACAGGAAGGTTGAGGATGGTAATGTAACCCGTAAGATCGATTATCTTACCGCTGATATAGAGGAAGAGAAAATTATTGCCCAGGCTAACGTACCCCTGGATTCTAGCGGGCATTTTATGGAACGCGAAATTTCCTGCCGCCATAAAGGCGATTTCCCCAAGGTAGCTCCTAAGCAGGTGGAATATATGGATGTTTCGCCAAAGCAGCTGGTTTCCGTAGCTGCCGCTTTAATTCCTTTCCTGGAACATGACGATGCTAACCGTGCGCTCATGGGTTCCAATATGCAGCGCCAGGCAGTCCCCCTGATGATTACCGAAGCTCCGGTCGTGGGTACGCAGATGGAAGGTAAGGTAGCCTGCGATTCCGGTATGGTGATAGTAGCTGAAGAAGCCGGCCGGGTAACCAGCGTTGACGCCTCATCAATCAGTATAGGAAAGAAGATTTACCATTTGAAGAAGTTTCAGCGCACTAACGCTGATACTTGCCTGAATCAGCGTCCGCTTGTTAAGGTAGGCCAGGCAGTAGAAAAAGGCGAGGTCATTGCTGACGGGGCAGCTACCAAGAACGGCGAGCTGGCGTTAGGAAAGAACCTTCTTTGCGCGTTTATGCCCTGGAGGGGGTATAATTTTGAAGATGCTATTCTGATCAGCGATAAATTAGTGGAAGAGGATGCCTTTACTTCCATACATATAGAGAAATTTGAGATCGAAGCTATTGAGACCCGCCTTGGGAACGAAGAGATAACCCGCGATATACCCAATGTCAGCGAAGAGTCTTTAAGGAACCTTGATGAGAACGGTATTATCCGTATCGGTGCTGAGGTAGCCCCGGGCAGTATTCTGGTCGGCAAGATCACCCCTAAGACGGAATCCGAGCTTTCTCCTGAAGAGAGGCTCTTGCGCGCCATATTCGGCGAGAAGGCCGGAGACGTGCGCGATACCTCACTCATCGTTCCTCCGGGAGTAGAAGGGGTGGCAATAGACGTGCATGTCTTCGCGCGTAAAGACCGCGGCAGAAAAACAAAGGAAGAAAAGAGCAAGGAGCTCGCCAAGGTCAGGGAACTCAAGGCTTACTATAAGCAGGAGATAGAGTTTGTCTATAAAGATAAAACTGCGCGCCTGGCGCAATTATTGGGAGTAGACAAGAAAAAAATAGAGAATATGGATTTTTCGGATAACGAAGAAGCCAAGATTATGGCAGCCTCTTTCGACGAACAGGTGCAGGAGCTCTTATCCGAGCAGGAGCAGGAGATAGAGAAAGTCAGGCGCGGCGACGAGTTGCCTCCCGGAGTCCTAAAGAGGGTGGTAGTTTATATCGCTACTAAGCGCAGGCTTGCAGAGGGAGATAAATTAGCCGGCAGGCACGGAAACAAAGGCGTGGTGGCGCGCATATTGCCTCAGGAGGATATGCCGTATTTACCTGACGGTACTCCGGTTGAGGTCGTGCTTAATCCTCTGGGTGTTCCTTCCAGAATGAATGTAGGCCAGATCCTGGAGACCCATCTGGGCTGGGCAGCGAAGGCGCTGGGTTTGGAGGTAGCCACTCCCGTATTTGACGGAGCTACCGAAGAAGAGATTAAAGAGCTGCTTAAGAAGGCCGGGCTTCCCGAAGAAGGTAAGCTCCATCTTTACGACGGCTATACAGGTGAGCGTTTTGACCAGAAGGTGACCGTCGGCTATATCTACGTAATGAAGCTTATACATCTGGTTGATGAGAAGATTCATGCCCGTTCCATAGGGCCATATTCGCTGGTTACTCAACAGCCGCTGGGAGGCAAGGCGCAGTTCGGCGGACAGAGATTGGGAGAAATGGAAGTTTGGGCGTTAGAGGCATACGGAGCGGCATTTACTTTACAGGAGATGCTCACCGTAAAAAGCGATGATGTCTCAGGCAGGACCCGTATCTATGAAGCTATCGTAAAAGGAGAACAGCGGCTTACGCACGGCATCCCGGAATCCTTTAACGTATTAATCAAAGAGCTGCAGGGTTTATGCCTGGATTTTCGCATGGAGAAAGTTAAATAATGGAAGAAGCCGTACAGTTTAATACGCTCTCGATAAAAATTGCTTCCAGCCAGATAATCAGGTCCTGGTCTAAGGGGGAGGTAAAGAAGGCAGAGACTATAAACTACCGTACCCTGAAGCCGGAAAAGGACGGCCTGTTTTGCGAAAAGATCTTCGGCCCGGTACGCGACTGGGAGTGCAATTGCGGTAAATATAAAGGCATAAAATTCAAAGGCATTACCTGCGACCGCTGCGGCGTAACCGTAGATCACTCGTCAGTCAGGCGCGACCGGGTAGGCCATATCGAACTGGCGACACCCGTAACCCATATCTGGTTCTTCAAGGCAGTCCCCAGCCGCCTTTCCGCGTTATTGGATATCGGCCTCAGGGACCTGGAAAAGATAATCTATTACGAAGAGTACGTGGTAGTGGACCCCGGCACTACCCCGCTTAAGAAAAAAGAGCTCTTGACCGAAGAAAAATATCAGGAGGCGATAACTAAATATGGGGCTAATTTTAAGGCCAAGATCGGCGCAGAGGCAGTGCGTGATTTGTTGAAGGAATTAGACCTGGAGGCTTATGCCAGGAGGCTGCGCAGGGATTTAGAAAAAGCAAAAGAGGTGGTTGCCAACCGCAAGTCCCTGAAGGTATTAAAAATAGTCGACGATTTCAAGAAGTCAGGTAATCAGCCGGAATGGATGATATTGGAAGTCCTGCCGGTTATACCCCCGGATTTAAGGCCCTTGGTGCCTCTTGACGGAGGCAGGTTTGCTACCTCCGATCTGAACGATTTGTACCGCCGCGTCATCAACCGCAACAACCGTTTAAAGAAGCTCATTGAATTGAACGCGCCGGAGATAATCGTGCGCAATGAAAAACGCATGCTGCAGGAAGCAGTGGATGCGCTTTTGGATAACGGCAGGCATGGCAAGGCGGTGATGGGCGCTAATAACAGGCCTTTAAAATCCCTCTCCGATATGCTAAAAGGAAAACAAGGCCGTTTCCGCCAGAACCTTTTGGGTAAGCGCGTGGATTATTCGGGCCGTTCCGTAATCGTCGTAGGGCCGGAGCTTAAGCTTCACGAGTGCGGCCTGCCTAAACAGATGGCCCTGGAATTGTTTGAGCCGTTTATTATCAAGAAATTAAGAGAAAAGGGTTTTGTCCATACTATAAAAGGCGCGCGCAGGATGGTGGAGCACGGAAAGATAGAGGTATGGGATATCCTGGATGAGGTGATTAAAGACCATCCGATCATTCTAAACCGCGCGCCTACGCTGCACCGTTTGAGCATCCAGGCGTTCCAGCCGGTTTTAATCGAAGGTAAATCCATCAAGATACATCCTTTAGTCTGCACTGCCTTTAACGCTGACTTTGACGGCGACCAGATGGCGGTACATGTGCCTCTGTCTCTTGAGTCGCAGATCGAAACCAAGATCCTGATGCTGGCTGTAAATAATGTTTTCTCTCCTGCTGACGGTAGGCCTATCGTTACTCCTACGCAGGATATTATTCTGGGCGCTTCCTATTTATCTAAGGAAGAACTGGGCGCAAAAGGAGAGGGAAAGATCTTTGCCAATACCAGCGAAGCAATCGTGGCTTACGAAGACGGACAGATTGACCTGCATGCGAAGATAAAATTAAGAATTGAAAACATCTTTAATATGGAGGAGAAGAAGCTAATAACCGCAAACAAGCGCATCGATACCACCGTAGGCAGGATTATATTTAACGAAGAACTGCCCGAGGGTTTTGGTTTTGTAAACGAAGAATTAAGGAAAGCTAATGTGGGAGAGATAGTTTCTGAGTGTTACAAGCGCTTTGGCCATCAGAGGACAATAAAACTGCTGGATGACGTGAAGCGCTTAGGGTTCATCTACGCTACTCTCGGAGGTATCTCCATAGGTATAGACGACCTTAAGGTCCCGGAGGCCAAGCAGGATGTTTTGAAAGAGGCCAAAGACGAAGTGGCTAAGGTAGAAGAGCAGTACCGCCGGGGCATCATTACCGACAGCGAACGTAAATCCAAGGTTATCGATATCTGGACGCATGCTACCGATAAGATTTCCGACCTGTTGTTTAAGGGGATGGAATCTTTTAACCCCATATTTATGATGGCGGATTCAGGCGCAAGAGGTTCAAGATTGCAGGTCAGACAGCTTGCGGGGATGCGCGGACTTATGGCTAAGCCATCAGGGGAAATTATAGAAAGCCCCATTACCGCAAATTTCAGGGAGGGTTTAACAGTTTTGGAATATTTTATCTCCACCCACGGAGCGCGTAAGGGTTTGGCCGACACTGCGCTTAAAACCGCTGACGCCGGATACCTCACCCGCCGCCTGGTAGATGTGGCACAGGAGGTAATTGTTATTGATGAAGACTGCGGCACGCTTAACGGTATCACTGTTTCCGCGATTACTGAAGGTGATGAGACAGTGGTTAGCCTGAAAGACCGTATTGTAGGCAGGGTAGCCCTAGATAACGTAGTAGATATTATTACCGACGCGCTTATCGTAGAACAGGGGTCGGAGATTACGGAAGAGAAGGCAGATCAGATTGAGAAGTTGGGCATAGAAAAGATCCGCATCCGCAGCGTCTTGACCTGTGAGTCAGAGAGAGGAGTCTGCACTAAGTGTTACGGCAGGAACCTCGCTTCCGGAAGGCTTGTGGAGGTAGGAGAAGCGGTGGGCGTGATTGCAGCCCAGAGTATCGGCGAGCCGGGCACGCAGTTGACCATGAGGACCTTCCATATCGGAGGTACTGCTTCCAGGACCGTGGCCCAGTCTTTTATAAAGGCAAAGAACAAAGGAATCGTAAAATTCCACGGCTTAAGGATAGTTACCAAGAATAAAGAGTTCATTGTTTTAAACAGGACCGGATCACTGAGCGTAAACGATAAACAAGGAAGGGAGCTTGAGCGTTATCCGCTTCCGCAGGGCGCCGTCATCAGCATTGCCGAAGGCGAGGAAGTGGCTAAGGGGATAGCCTTCGTGCGCTGGGACCCATATACCCTGCCTATCCTTACCGAAGTAGGAGGCCTGGTAAAATACGAGGATATTAAAGAAGGCATTACTATACGCGAGGAACTTAATCCGGTCACCAAGATGACCGAGCGTGTAGTGGTGGAGCACAAACAAGAGCATCATCCTCAGATATTGATACTTGACGAAAAGAAAGAAGTCCTGGGGATTTATCCTATCCCAGTAGAAGCGCATATATTGGTGAAAGACGGCCAGAAGATAGGCGCCGGAGATTTGCTGGCGAAGATCCCCCGCATGGTGGTAAAGACCAGGGATATTACCGGAGGTCTTCCGCGCGTTGCCGAACTCTTCGAGGCCAGGCGTCCCAAGGACCCGGCAGTAATCAGCGAAATAGACGGATTTGTGGAGTTTGGAGAAACCAAAAAAGGCCAGAGGGTGATTATCGTGCGCTCGACCACTGGGATGGTTAAGGAATACGTCATCCCACACGGAAAACATCCCAACGTTTACAAGGGAGATAAGGTTATTGCCGGGCAGCAGCTTACTGACGGGCCTGTAGTTTTACAGGATATACTTAGGGTCTGCGGAGACAAAGTGCTGCAGGAATATTTAGTAAACGAGGTCCAGGAGGTATACAGGCTGCAGGGCGTACGCATAAATGATAAGCATATAGAGCTTATCATTAGGCAGATGCTTAAGAAGATACGCATAGAGGAAGCCGGAGATACCGAATTCCTGGCTACGCAGCAGGTTGATAAATGGACTTTCCAGAAAGAGAATACGCGCATAATTAAGAAAGGCGGCAAGCCGGCAGTAGCTACGCCGTTATTATTAGGCATTACCAAGGCCTCTTTAACTACCGAAAGCTTTATCTCTGCCGCCAGTTTTCAGGAGACTACAAGAGTGCTTACTGACGCGGCAGCTTCCGGAAAGCACGATGAACTGTTTGGTTTAAAAGAGAATGTAATCGTGGGCCATCTTATCCCGGCGGGTACTGGTTTCCATGCCCATAGGGAGATAGAGATGGTTAAGAACGCTGCCAGGGAAGAGAGTAAGGTTGAGAAGAAAGAGGAGCCGCAGCCAGCTGAGGCTAAATAAAGGAATAAACATATGCCGACTATCTCGCAGTTGATCAGGATGGGTAGGGTCTTAAAAAGGAAAAAAACCAAGTCGCCTGCCTTAAAGGCCTGCCCGCAGAGGAGAGGGGTGTGTCTGCAGGTGCGTACAATGACCCCTAAAAAACCTAACTCCGCTTTGCGTAAGATTGCCAGGGTCAGGCTTACTACTGGCATTGAGGTCACCTCCTATATACCCGGCGAGGGGCATAATTTACAGGAGCATTCCATAGTATTGGTAAGGGGCGGTCGTGTCAAGGACCTGCCTGGCGTGAGGTATCATATTGTAAGAGGTACGCTTGATTCCGCCGGCGTAAATCAGCGCAAGAAATCAAGGTCGAAGTACGGGGCCAAGAGACCAAAGTAAAGTACAGCTGGCAGAGGCCAGCGCCACGGCTCAAATGCAATACTTGAGCGGCCGTGGGCC
>CAZKQC010000013.1:0-7097 GCA_964554825.1 uncultured Planctomycetales bacterium | reverse complement strand
AGCTGGCAGAGGCCAGCGCCACGGCTCAAATGCAATACTTGAGCGGCCGTGGGCCGCAAAGTATAAACCATAGCGGGCAGAGGCCCGCGTAGTAGCTAAAATGAAATACTTTTGCGGACATGGGCCGCAAAAGTATAAAGAGGACAAAACGCATGAGAAGAAGAAAAGCGCAGGAAAAAGAGATTCTGCCTGACCCGAAGTTCAACAGTAAGATCGTAGCTAAATTTATTAACATGGTTATGACCGAGGGGAAGAAATCGCTGGCAGAGAAGATTGTTTATGGAGCCTTTGATATATTGAAGGCCCAGCTTAACGAACCTGATCCCCTTAAGATTTTCTATAAGGCGATAGATAATGCCCGGCCGCGCCTTGAGGTTAAACCCAGGCGTGTGGGTGGCGCGACTTACCAGGTGCCTATTGAGGTTAAACAGCAGCGCGGCACATCTATTGCCCTGCGCTGGATACGTGATTTTGCTATAGCTAAAAAAGGAAAAACCATGAAGGAGAAGCTGGCTGATGAAATAACCGCAGCCTATAAGGGCGAGGGCTCCTCCATAAAGAAGAGGGATGATACGCATAAGATGGCTGAAGCTAACAAGGCCTTTGCGCATTTCAGATGGTGACACATAAAAAGAATAGGTTAGACAAAATCAGGAATATTGGTATAATTGCCCATATCGATGCCGGCAAGACCACCACGACCGAGCGCATACTCTATCATACCGGAAAGACTTACAAGCTCGGAGAGGTGCATGAAGGCACTGCTACCATGGATTGGATGGTGCAGGAACAGGAGCGCGGTATCACCATTACCGCCGCCGCCACAACCTGTTTCTGGAAAGACTGCAGCATCAATATCATCGATACCCCGGGTCACGTAGATTTTACCGTTGAAGTAGAAAGGTCTCTTAAGGTCTTAGACGGTGCAGTGGTTGTCTTCTGCGGCGTAGGAGGAGTGGAGCCGCAGTCTGAGACAGTCTGGCGTCAGGCCGAGCGTTACGGAGTGCCCAGGATTGCCTTCGTCAATAAAATGGACAGGGCCAGCAGTAATTTCTTTGATACGCTGAATCAGATACACAAGAAGCTCGGCGCGAATGCCGTGCCCCTGCAGCTGCCCTATAAACAGGGCGATGATTTTAAGGGCATCATAGACCTGATTGAAAAGAAACTGGTATTATATAAAGACGATTTAGGCAAAGAGATGTCTATATTGGATATCCCTGCTGAATTATCTAAAGATGCGGAGAAGTTCCGTAACGAGTTAATAGAAAAACTGGCAGAGGTGGACGATAAATTAATAGAGAAATACCTGCACAACCAGGAGATCACAATCCCGGAGATTAAAGCTGCTATCAGGACGGCAGTATTAAGCAATAGGTTTGTTCCGGTGTTATGCGGAGCCTCCTTTAAGAATAAGGGGATACAGCCGGTTCTGGACGCGGTTTGCGATTACCTGCCCTCTCCCTTGGATGTGCCTACCATTAAGGGGACGGATCCTGAAACCGGAGAGTTTGAGGCTATAGCGGTTTCCGATGATGCGCCTTTCTGCGCATTTTGTTTCAAGGTAGCTACTGATCCCTATGTGGGTAAGATTAACTATATCCGGGTATATTCCGGCACGCTGAATTCAGGCAAGTATATTTATAATGCCACAAAGAGAGAGAAGGAGCGTGTGACAAAATTGCTTAGGATGCACGCAAACCACCAGGAGATTATTGATAGCGTTTCGTCCGGAGATATTGCCGCGGCAGTAGGCCTGAAAGAGACTAAGACCGGCGATACCCTCTGCGATGAGGCGAATCAGATATTGATTGAATCCATGAAGTTCCCCGAGCCGGTTATCCAGCAGGCCATCGAACCAAGCACCAGGGATGACCAGGAGAGGCTTGGTATGGCATTACATAAATTAATCGAAGAAGACCCGTCGTTTAGGGTGACCTACAATCATGAGACAGGCCAGACTATTATCTCCGGCATGGGGCAGCTCCACCTTGAGATTATAGTGGATAGGATTTTAAGGGAATTCAACGTAGAGGTGCAGGTGGGTTTTCCTCAGGTTGCCTATCGCGAGACTATAACTAAAAAGATCAGCTCTTCGGGGAAATTTATCCAGCAGTCAGGCGGCCGCGGGCAGTACGGGCACGTGGTCATCGAGATGGGGCCGCAGGAGACCCCGGGCGCCGGGATTACTTTTGAGAACAAGATCAAGGGCGGCGCCATACCGCAGGAGTTTATCTCGTCGATAAAACAAGGCATCTTTGATACCTCAAAAAGCGGAGTTCTGGCAGGCTATCCGGTCACCGACATAGCGGTAACCCTGGTAGATGGTTCATATCATGAAGTTGATTCTTCGGAGATGGCATTCAAGATGGCGGCAGGTATCGCTCTTAGCGACGGATTAAGAAAGGCGCACTCCATATTGCTGGAGCCAATAATGGATATGGAGGTTACTGCCCCCGAAGAATTTATGGGGACGGTAATAGGCGACCTGAGCTCCCGCAGGGCAAAGATAGTTTCCATAAATCCGCGGGCTAATGTCCGGGCTATAAGGACGGATATCCCGTTGGCTGAGATATTTAATTATGCTACTATATTACGTTCATTGACGCAAGGCCGTGCTTCCTATACAATGGAGCCCTCGTATTACACCGAGGTGCCTTCACATATAGCAGAGAAGATAATGACTGGTTTTACGTCTACAGGTTCAAGAAAGTGATTTTAAAGAGAGCATAACAGGAGGTGGAATAATGGCTAAAGAGAAATTTGTAAGGACGAAACCGCACGTCAACATCGGCACCATCGGCCATATAGATCACGGTAAGACTACATTGACCGCAGCTATTACGAACGTATTGGCCAAGCTGGGTAAGGCGACCGCCAGGGAATACGCTGATATTGCCAAGGGCGGTACGGTAAGAGACGAGACAAAGGTTGTTACGATCTCAGTCGCACACGTAGAGTATGAAACAGACACGCGCCACTATGCCCATATCGACTGCCCCGGGCACGCTGATTATATCAAGAACATGATTACCGGAGCGGCTCAGATGGATGGCGCAATACTGGTTGTTTCGGCTGCTGACGGCCCTATGCCTCAGACCAGAGAGCATATACTCCTGGCGCGTCAGGTAAACGTTCCGGCAATGGTAGTATTCTTAAATAAGGTCGACCTGGTACAGGACAAGGAATTACTTGACCTGGTGGAACTTGAGACCAGAGAGCTCCTGACCAAATACGGTTATCCAGGAGACAAGACTCCTATCATCAGGGGTAGCGCATCAAAGGCTTTAGTAGCAGCTGATCCTGCCAGCCCTGATGCCCAATGCATAATGGAGTTGATGAAGGCATGCGATGAGTTTATCCCTATGCCTGCCAGAGATATGGATAAGCCGCTCTTAATGGCGGTAGAGGATGTGTTCAGTATTGAAGGCAGGGGTACCGTAGGCACAGGCAGGATTGAACGCGGTAAGGTCAAGATCAACGAAGAGGTGGAACTGGTAGGTTTGAGGCCGAAAGTAAAGAAGACGGTTGTTACCGGCATAGAAATGTTCCGCAAGCTTCTTGATGAAGGCCAGGCAGGCGATAACGTAGGCTTGCTTTTGAGAGGTATCGATAAGGACTCTATTGAGCGCGGTATGGTTATTGCAGCTCCCAAGTCCATTACCCCTCACACCAAGTTTAAAGCACAGGTGTATGTACTGAATAAAGAAGAAGGCGGCCGCCATACGCCTTTCTTTAACGGCTACAGGCCGCAGTTCTATTTTCGTACCACCGATGTTACCGGCTCATCGAAACTCCCGCAGGGCGTTGAGATGGTTATGCCCGGAGATAACGTCAACCTGGAAGTCGAACTGATCACCCCTATTGCTATGGAAAAGGAATCACGTTTTGCTATCCGCGAAGGCGGCCATACGGTAGGCGCAGGCGTAGTTACTGAGATCATTGCTTAAAATAATGTTGTCTCCCCGCATAAAAAGCGCGGGGATTAATTCGCGCAGATAACTTACTCACGCCTTCGGCGTTCGTAAGTTATGCGCTCATTAAATGCAAAAGATTCGCATAAAGTTAAAAGCATACGACCACCGCCTTTTGGACCAGGCAGTAGGGGAGATTGTGGAGACTGTGCGGCGCACGGGTGCCAAGATCTCCGGGCCAATACCTCTGCCTACCAACAGGGAGGTCTATACCGTGCTGCGTTCTCCGGTTATCGATAAGAAATCGCGCGAACAATTCCAGCTCTCTACGCACAAGCGCCTTATCGATATATTTGAACCGACCGCGAAAACGATTGATTCTTTGAAAAAACTGAATTTGCCGGCAGGTGTGGACGTGGAAATTAAATGAGCACATAAGTTATGGAGCTAGCTATTAGAGGCGGGCGACATAACTTATAAGTGCGAATTTACCCTTTATGGGTTATCTGTGAGTTAACCCATAAAGGGCATGAGATGATAACATAACATGACTGGAATTCTAGGAAAAAAAATAGGGATGACCCAGATTTTTACTGAGGACGGTAAGATGGTTTGCGTTACCGCCATAGAGGCAGGGCCCTGTCCGGTCCTGGCAGTCAGGGGAGCTAATATTCAACTTGGTTTTGACGAGGTTAAAAAAGAGGGGCGCCTCAAAAAACCTATTTTAGGCATTTTTAAGAAAACGGGAGTTTCGCCGCGCAGGGTTATCAAAGAGCTTCTCAAAGACCCGGCAAAGGAATACAAGGTGGGCGAAGAGATTAAGGTAGATTTGTTCAAGGCAGGGGATTTTGTGGATGTGACCGGGACCTCTCTGGGGAAAGGTTTTCAGGGAGGCATGAAAAGATGGAATTGGCAGGGCGGGCCACAGACCCACGGTTCTACTTCGCATCGTCGCGTAGGCTCCATAGACTCTAGTACTACCCCAGGAAGGGTATGGAAGGGCCATAATATGCCCGGGCATATGGGCCATCAGACAGTTACAGTGCAGAACTTAAAGGTAGCCAGGGCAGATGCGGAAAATAACCTGCTCCTAATAGAAGGCGCAGTGCCGGGGCATAAAAACAGCTATCTGGTTATTCGTATAGCTAAGAAAAAAGGCCAGATTAAGAAGAAAGAGGCGGTTGTTAAGAAATGAAAGACACTACACTGCCATTATATAATACTGAAGGCAAAGAGATAGATTCGGTAAAGCTGGATAGCAATATCTTTGACGGCAGCGTAAACAGCGCGGCGATCTATCAGGTAGTTAATGCCTATAGGGCCTCTCAGAGGCAGGGGCTGGCTGCGACTAAAACTAGGGGCGAGGTATCCGGCGGAGGCCGCAAGCCCTGGAAGCAGAAGGGCACAGGCCGGGCAAGGGTTGGCTCCACGCGTTCTCCTCTCTGGAGGCACGGCGGAGTAATATTCGGCCCTCACCCCAGGGATTTCTCTTATCCCGTGCCTAAAAAGTTAAAAGACCTTTCCTTAAGGTCGGCCCTTAACGAAAAAATGAACGAGAATAACCTTATGTTGTTGGATGAACTTAGCGTAGAAAAACCCAAGACTAAGGATACAGTAAAGATTTTCGCAAACCTTAAAATGGTGCCTACGAAAGAATCCAGGAACCAGAGGCTGCTTTTATTGGTGGATAAGATAGATAACAACCTGAAACTTGCTCTTCGCAATATCGGTTTCTTAAGCGTAAATCTGGTAAAAGATACCAATACCTATGAGGTTTTGGCGCATCGTAAGATTCTACTCACCAGGGCAGGCCTGGAGGAATTGACCAAAAGATTTAAGCACGGCTAAAGTTTAAGATATGCTTATCGCGCACGAAATAATCAAGGCAATGCTTAGGACGGAGAAATCAAACTTCTACGAGCCGAACAGGCAGTACCTTTTCTTGGTTGCAAACTGCGCCAACAAGATCCAGATAAAGCGCGCGGTAGAAGAGATATATAAGGTAAAGGTGCGTTGCGTCAATACCTTTATCATGCGGGGAAAGGTCAAGCGGGTGAGGCAGCAGTTTGGCAAGACCCCGGATTATAAAAAGGCAGTGGTGACCCTTAAAGAGGGCCAGAAGATAGAGACGGCGACTTAACAACATGGGCATAAAGAAATTTAAACCGACAACAGCTTCACGCAGATGGATGAGCGGTCCTGATTTTGCCGAGATCACCAAAAACAGTCCGGAGAAATCCTTAATCATGCCGCTTAAGAAAAGAGGCGGCAGGAACGCCTCTGGCCGTATTACCGTGCGGCATCAAGGTGGCGGCCATAAGAGGATGCTTCGCCTGATAGACTTTAAGAGGGATATAATGGATTTGGCGGCCAAGGTTATCGCCATCGAGTATGACCCCAACCGTACTGCCAGGATAGCCCTGGTTGAATATCCGGGCAAAGGCAAGAGGTATATACTGGCGCCTGCTGGGCTGGGGGTGGGAGAGGAGATTATTTCTTCAGACCAGAAAGAAACAGAGATTAAGGTCGGTAATTGTCTTCTTTTGGATAATATACCTTCCGGCACGCCTATTCATAATATCGAGCTGACAAAAGGCAAAGGTGCCCAGATTGTCAGGGGGGCAGGTTCTTCGGCAGTGATTATGGCCAAAGAGAACGGCCTTGCTCACGTGAAGCTTCCTTCTTCGGAGATAAGGTTGATAAGCCTGGATTGTCACGCGACCATAGGCCAGGTAAGCAATATAGAGCATGAGGCAATCAGCATAGGAAAGGCCGGCAGAAAACGCTGGATGGGTATACGGCCGACAGTAAGAGGTTTGGCCATGAATCCCGTTGATCATCCGCACGGCGGAGGAGAAGGAAAATCCGGGCAGGGTAATCCTCATCCGACCACACCCTGGGGAAAGCCTACCAAAGGTTATAAGACAAGGAACCGTAGAAAATATTCAAATAAGTTTATTGTTAAGAGAAGGAAATAATATATGCCACGTTCGCTTAAAAAAGGACCGTTCGTAGAAGAGAAATTGATTAAAAAAGCTGAATTTGCGCGGCGCACCGGTTCGCGCCAGGCAATAAAAACCTGGTCCAGGCGCTCGACGATAATCCCGGATTTTGTGGGCTTGACCTTTGCGGTATATGACGGTAAAAAACATGTCCCGGTTTTTATCACCGAGAATATGGTAG
>CAZKQC010000012.1:0-17301 GCA_964554825.1 uncultured Planctomycetales bacterium | reverse complement strand
GTATAGGAATGCCCAATATGCGGAGAGCCATTTCCATAGTATAAAGGGGTGGTGATATAAAACTTATTTGCCATGCTCTTTTTCTTTGTAGCTTACCTCTATCTGCGTGCCGTCTTCAAGTTCAACTGTAGCGCTGCGCTTAAATACATTGACTGAGATTACCTTGCCCTTACCTTGCTGCAGATGCAGCCTCTCCCCTTCGCGCGGCAGGCCGCGGGAGAGCATTTTATAGGTCTCATATTCAAAAGAGAGGCAGCACATCAATCTGCCGCAGAGGCCGGAGATCTTAGGCGGGTTTAGGGGCAGACCTTCCTCCTTAGCCATCTTGATGGTCACTGGCTCGAAATCCCTCAAGAATTTTGCGCAACAGAGCTCCCTGCCGCAGGAACCGAAACCTCCAAACAATCTCGCCTCATCGCGCACGCCTATCTGGCGCAGCTCAATCCTGGCCTTAAAGATCTTAGCCAGGTCCTTAACCAGCTCCCGGAAATCTATCCTGCCATTGGCAGTAAAATAAAACAGGATCTTTGAACGGTCAAAGGAATACTCTGCCTGCACCAGCTTCATATCCAGCTTATGCTCGGATATCTTTTTTACGCAGGTAGTAAATGCTTCTCTTGCCTTGGAACGGTTATCTTCTATCTGCTTCAGGTCAGCTTCTCTGGCCATGCGCAATATCTTCCTGGGAGATTCTTTGGGTGTCTGCTCCAAAACCGCATCCTTGGGGCAAATGACCTGGCCGTAATCCAGGCCGCGGTCATGCTCAACAATGACATAATCCCCTTCTTTCAACTGCAGCTCCTGGGCATTGTAAATCTGCGCCTGCCCAAGCTCCCTTAGTTTTACTATAATTAACCGTGACATATCTGCACCTTTAAGTTTGACAATAGTAGTTTAATATTTATATTATGCTCTAAATACGAGAATGAATCCGAGATCGTATCCAGAGCCACATCCAGGTCCAGCCAACTGTAATGGGTCATCAGTTTTAACAATTCTTCCTTGCGGTCCAGATTAATAATCTCTGAGTGCGCAAGGCCCGCCTTTGTCAGATAGATATCCCTGAACCAGCTGGTCAGGATATTCAGGCAGTCGCGTATATCTTCCTTTTTCTCCAGGGTCAGCCCCTCAAATGAACTGGATTTACGCAGAAAAATAAACTCGTCGATAACCCTGTTTTTATCCCGCAGGATTTCGCTCTCCTTCATTTTTAAGGCACGGCCCAGACGCCCCTCTGAAAAATAAGCCAGGAAGTGCGCGCCTAACCTCTCAAGATGGTATTCTGCGCTTAGCATTTCTTCAAGTTCGTTCCTAGCCATGGGGTGAAACTTGATAATCTGGCAGCGCGAGATTATAGTTTTAAAAAGCAGGGTGGGCTTTGCGGTGATTAAGATAATCACGCTGTCCCCGGCCGGCTCTTCCAACGTCTTAAGCAGGGCATTACTGGCCTCGGCAGTCAGGTTGTGCGCATCGTTTATGACAAAAACCTTCTTTTTTGCCTCGTAGGGCCTGTAAGCTATCTCTTTTTTAAGATCGCGTATATGCTCTATTTTTATTGCACCTGAGTCCTGCGGCTCGATAAAATGCACGTCCGGATGCTGCTTCTTGCCGATCTTCACGCAGGAGATACAACCGTCGCAGGCATCTTCGGTTTCTTCTAAGCAATTGATTGCCTTGGCAAAATTAACGGCAGCCAGATATTTACCGACCCCTTCCTGGCCGATAAACAGATATGCGCCGGCTATAGTAGAGTGCGCCAAACTCTGTTTGAGTAACTTGATAGCCTGAGCCTGGCCTTTAATATTGTTTAATGACATATTTATCTACCAGATGCCTGATGGCTGACTGCGTCTTTTGCTTATCCTGCTGGACCCTGACCATCTTTATTCTTTGCGGTTGAGTTACTGCCAGCTTCAGATACCCTTTTCTTACCCGCGAGTGGTAGCTTAAAGCCCTTCTTTCGATACGGTCCTCTTTAAACTTACGGTGTATCAGGCCTTTTTCAATAGGCAAGTCTAAGAATATGGTTAGGTTTGGCTTTATCCCGAGGGTCGCAATATTTCCGATATATTTAATCAGCTTGATATCTACGCCTAACCCGTAACCCTGATAGGCAATAGTAGAATCCAGAAAACGGTCGCAGATAACTACAGATCCATCCTTAAGCGCAGGCAAAATCAGTTCTTTAAC
This sequence comes from uncultured Planctomycetales bacterium, assembly GCA_964554825.1. Classification (GTDB taxonomy): domain Bacteria; phylum Omnitrophota; class Gorgyraeia; order Gygaellales; family Profunditerraquicolaceae; genus VGKF01. The sequence goes on along the minus strand of CAZKQC010000012.1, from coordinate 15,111 downwards.
TACCTGTGCCCGGGCCGCCATATACAGGAGCATCTCGCTCTCCGGGGACATCCCGTCATTCTTATTGTCTAAAAGGATTTGGCGGATCTTCTCGCTGATCTTTGTGCCGCCCGGCTCGCGCAGTAAGATCACCTTATAGCCCTTCTCTTTTAAATAGCCGCAGAGCAGCTTTGACTGCGTGCTTTTGCCGCTCCCTTCCGAGCCCTCAAACGTAATGAATTTACCTCTCATAATTTTCTACGCCAGGTTGTGCCGTCTCCAGTATCTTCCAAAATAATACCCTGTTCTTCTAATTCTTTTCTTATTTTATCAGATAAAGCATAGTTTCCTTCTCTACGTGCATTTTCCCTTTTTTTAATTTTTATCTCAATTTCGTCCTTAATCAAAATGGTATCAGTAAAGGTAATCTCAAATGACCTGGAAATCTGTTTGAAAGATACCCCTAAAATACCTAATAACTCCTCCAGCGCGCTCCTTGAATCTTTGACAAACTCAGCATTATCAATGTATTTATTCGCCAAGGTCACTAAATCAAAAATAGAAGCCAAGGCCTTAGGCGTATTAAAATCGTCATCCATAGCTTGAATGAACTTTTCCTTTATTACCATTATCTCCTTGGCATACTGCTGTGGCTTGCGATAATCAGCGTCTGTTAGCTTCCTGTCCATCTTACCCTTTAATATTCTTATCCTTTCCAATGCATGTTTTGCTTCCTCTATTTTTTCATCGGTATAATCTATCGGATGCGAATAGTGTGCAGACAGAAAGAATAGTTTCAGTAAATCCGCATCGCGATACTTGCTCATAAAATCTTTGATGGTTACGAAATTGCCCAGGGACTTGGACATCTTTTGAGCATTGATGGTCAGGAGGCCGTGGTGTATCCAGTATTTGGCAAAGGGCTTACCCGTGGCTGCCTCAGCCTGGGCAATCTCATTTTCATGATGCGGAAAGATGAGGTCCCTGCCTCCGGCATGTATATCAAGCGTCTGAGTATTAAGGTACTTCTGGCTCATTACCGAGCACTCTATATGCCAGCCTGGCCTGCCTTTCCCCCAGGGACTCTCCCAGGAGGGCTCGTTTTCTTTCGACTTTTTCCATAAGGCAAAATCCAACGGGTCACGCTTAAATTCCGTCGGCTCTATCCTTACGCCTGTCTCCATCTGATCTATCCCCTGGCCGGACAATTTACCGTAAGCGGTAAACTTTCTGACATTAAAATAGACGTCTCCGCCTGCCTCATAGGCATAACCTTTATCTATGAGTGAGCGGATATACGCGATCATCTCCTTTATATTTTCCGTTGCCCTGGGCTCTGCATCTCCTTTTTCTATGCCCAGGCTTTCGAGGTCCTCGTAATACCTGCTGATATATTTCTGAATCAGCTCCTTCCAGTCGGTCTTAAGCTCATTGGCCCGATTAATAATCTTGTCGTCAATATCGGTAATATTGCGCACGAAACGGACCTCGAAACCGCGGTATCTCAAATAACGCCTGATGACGTCAAAGATATAAAGGCTCCTGGCGTGCCCTATATGGCTCTCGTCGTAAACCGTAACACCGCAGGTATAGATATTTACTTGAGGGGGCTTTATTGGAAAGAATTCTTCCTTCTTGCGGGTAAGGGAATTGTATATATGAATGGACATGAATGAATCTCTGCGAGGGATAAAACCCTCGCGGTCTCTCCAATGAAATACTTGAGCGGCCTCTGGCCGCGAAAGTATGAGTTATTTCTTCTCTAACTTATCTATGCGCTTCTGCAGCTCTTCCATGGACTGCATTATAGGGTCGAACGTATGGCTGTGGTCAAGACTGGTGTCTATCTTTTTGCCATCCTGTTTAGTAATCCTGCCCGGAACGCCCACAACAGTGGAATTTGGCGGGACATCTTTTATCACCACTGCGTTCGCTCCCACGTAAGAATTATCGCCTATAATAATATTGCCCAGTATCTTGGCGCCCGCTCCTATTACCACGTTATTGCCGACAGTAGGATGGCGCTTGCCTTTTTCAAGGCCAGCCCCTCCCAGAGTAACACCCTGGTATATAAGGACGTCATCGCCTATAATCGCGGTTTCTCCGATTACTACGCCCATCCCGTGGTCAATAAAGAACCTCCCCCCGATCTTTGCCCCCGGGTGTATTTCGATCCCGGTCATAAAACGGCTCGCCTGGCTTAAAAGGCGCGCAGGAAAATATAAGTGCAGTTTATAGAAAAAATGCGCGAACCTGTAGCTGATTAACGCGTGCAGGCCCTGGTAAAGCAGGAGTATCTCCAGAAAGCTTTTTGCCGCCGGGTCCTTTTTTTGCACTGTCCTGATCTCCTGGTAAAAGAACAGCGAAAGAAATAATATTTTAGCGATAAATAGAACTAAAATAACCAGCAAGGTATTTAAAAAATAGGCCATTCCTATACCCCCTCACTCAGCATCACTACCGCATAGGCGGCAATCGCCTCTTTCCTGCCCAGCTCGCCCAACCCTTCGTTGGTTTTGGCTTTTACATTAACGCTTTTCTCTGTTATGCCGATAACCTCGGCGATCTTTCTTTCTATCTGTTTTTTAAATGGCGACAGGATCGGCTCCTGCGCAATCACTATGGCGTCTATGTTGCCGATACTAAAACCTTGTTTTTTCATAAGCGCAGTTGTTTCCTTCAATAGCTCGACGCTTGATATGCCGTAGTAGCGTTCATCATTATCCGGGAAATGCTCTCCGATATCGCCCTCGGCCAACGCCCCCAGGATAGCATCGCATATAGCGTGCAAGAGCGCATCACCGTCCGTATGGCCGAGGAGCCCCTTGATATAGGGAATCTCCACCCCGCCGATAAAAAGCGGCCTGCCCTCAACCAGGCGGTGTATATCATAACCTATGCCTATACGGGATCCCATATTAATATTTCTTACTTTTTGAAATCGCCTCTGCTAACACCAGGTCCCCAAGGGTGGTAATCTTGATATTGTTATAAGAACCTTCTACCACCCTGATCCTGGCTCCCAGCCTCTCAGCCAACATGGCGTCATCAGTCACATCTAAACGCATGAACCTGCGGTAAGCCTTAAGGAGTAGCTCTTTCCTGAAAACCTGGGGCGTCTGGACTTCCCAGAGGCTTTTTCTGCTCACTGTTTCTTCGACGAACATCCGTGGACTTACCCTCTTGACAGTCGAACGCACCGGTATTGCCGGGATTGCCGCACCGAACCTTGCAGCTTCTTTTATCAGCGCAGATATCATTCTGGTATTAATGAAGGGCCTGGCTGCGTCATGTATTAAAACGAGTGCAGTTGAGTCATTGACCGCATCTAGGCCAGCCTGCACCGAATCCTGGCGCCTCCTGCCGCCCGTAACTATCCTGCTGACCTTATTTATCCTGTAGCGTTTTATTACCGCGGCGATATCTGAGCTGTTCTTAGAATTAACCACCACTATAATATCGCTGATCCCGGGATGCCTGCCTAACGCCTGCAGGGAATATATTATTGCAGGCCTGGAATTAATTTTAACCAGCGGCTTAGAGACCTTGGACTTAAACCTTAAACCCCTGCCTGCAGCCAGGACTATAGCAGTTATAAACACGCTATCTTTCCATTTTGGTAAAGATCATCCTGCCTGCCTGAGTCTGCAGCACCGAGGTAACCACAACTCTGACCTCCTGGCCTATAAGCTTGCGCGCATCTTCCACAACAACCATCGTGCCGTCATCGAGGTAGCCTACCCCCTGATTATGCTCCTTACCCTCTTTGAGCAATTTCACCTGCATCTGCTCTCCGGGGAAGACTACGGGCTTTAAGGCATTGGCCAGTTCGTTTATATTCAATACCTTAACTCCTTGAAGGGTGGCCACGCGGTTCAAATTAAAATCTACCGTCATGATCTTGGCCTCAAGGAGCTTTGCTAGTTTAACCAGTTTCGCATCTACCTCCGGAATCTCGGGGAAATCTTCTTCGTGCAGGGCAATATCCACCCCGCCCTCTTTCTGTACAGAATGCAGTATCTCCAGGCCCCTCCTGCCCCTCTGGCGTTTTATAGGGTCGGTGGAATCCGCTATCTGCTGCAATTCTTTTAATACAAAGCGGGGAAGGGCAACCTTACCCTCTAAGAATTTTGTCTTGAAGATATCCAGGATCCTCCCATCAATGATAACGCTCGTATCCAGGAGGGTCAGCTCCTCTTTCTGGTCTTGCCTGCGTAATCTAACGTAAGGTATAATGATATTAAACTCATCTTTTCCGCGCAGTCCAATAACCATCCCCAGATAACAGAAAATCAAAGTAAGGACAAACCTGACAAGAGGAAGGCTGGTGCTGGATATCGGCGCCAGGCTAAAGGCATCAGTAACCAGCTTTGCCATAATCAACCCCAGTATAAGCCCGAATACAGCGCTGGAGAGACCCCTTACTGAAACCCGGCGCATGGCAATCTCAAGCAGGATAATAATAATACCTGCCAGGATACCCACGCCCACTCCTAAGAAACCGGAACCCCTGGGCTCCATAGCCTGGTAACCAATAATCATGCTGCTGATCATGAAAAGAATACGTAACAATAACAGGTTCATCTTAACCCCTCCTTATGTCTTATGATTTTAATATGAAAACGCCGTTATTAACCAGCTCTTAAGCCTTTATTAAAGCAGCTAGATCCAGCGCCTCCTTTAAGCTGGAGACCGGGACTATTTCCATGTTTTCTTTTCTATAATTCAGGTTCTTGTAGTTATTTTTCGGCAATATGCAGCGCTTAAAGCCTAGTTTCTGGGCCTCGTTTATGCGCAAGGTTACCTGCGAGATACTTCTGATTTCTCCGGCAAGGCCCACCTCACCCAGCATTACGGTATCAGAAAGAAGCAGCTGTTCGCGGAAAGCAGAACTGATAGCCACAGCTACTCCCAGGTCCGCTGCCGGGTCTTCTACATTGATGCCGCCTGCAATATTGACAAAAATATCCTCTGTCTCAAGGTGCAGGCCCACCCTTTTTTCTAAAACCGCAACCAATAAACTTAACCGGTTGTAATCAAACCCCTGGGCACGCCTCCTGGCATAACCGAAACCTGCCCTGCTTACCAGAGCCTGGATTTCTACCAGCAAAGGCCTGCTCCCTTCTAACACGGAGACAACCACCGAGCCCGGCACATCCTTTGGCCGCTCCGATAAGAATATCTCCGAAGGATTCTTTACTTCCTCCAGGCCTGCAGGGCCCATCTGAAAAACACCTATCTCATTAGTAGAGCCAAACCTGTTTTTTACTCCCCTTAAGATCCTGTATGCCGAGAATCTGTCTCCCTCGAAATAAAGCACTGTATCTACAATATGCTCAAGCACCCTGGGGCCGGCAATGGCGCCTTCCTTGGTGACATGGCCGATAATGATAATGGAGGTCCCTGTGGTCTTAGCTAATTGCGTAAGGATGCCGGCACTCTCCCTCACCTGGCTGACGCTGCCTGCAGAAGAGCTGATTGTAGGCTCAAAGATCACCTGTATGGAATCAATAATCACAACCTGAGGTTTTAGCTTTTTTATATACTCGACAATCAAAGACAGGTCAGTCTGATTCACTATATATAAATCGCCTTTAGCCTTGCCCGTGCCCAGTCTTCTCGCCCTGAGTTTAGTCTGGGCAACCGATTCCTCCCCGCTTACATAAAGCACGGTATAGCCTGACTCGGTAAGCTTATTAGAAACCTGCAACGAAATGGTGGATTTACCGATACCAGGGTCTCCTCCCACAAGCACCACGGAACCCAGGACTATGCCTCCCCCTAAAACCCTGTCCAGCTCTGCTATCCCTGTTTTAAGACGATGCTCCTGTGTAACCTCGACATCTTTTAATAATACCGGGGCCTCTTTGTAGAGCGCAGTCCTTTCTCTTGCCTTTGCCGAAGGGGCGGTAAATTCCTCCTCGGCAAAAGAATTCCAGCTATTGCAATCAGGGCACCTGCCCAGCCATTTGGGAGACTGATATCCGCAACTCTGGCAACTGAATACGGTCTTTGTCTTCATTTAAAAAATGCCTCTTTGGATTATTTCTTTTCCTTGCTCTTCCAGAATAACTTCCAGGGATTTCTGCGCAGGTCTTTTACCATCGCCTCAAGCTCATTATATACGCTCTCATCAAAGAAAAGCTTGCCTATGGTGCCTTCCCCTTTGCTGACCTTTTCCATTGTCATGCTTACATCAGCGGTGGTCTTTTTCAGCATCCTCTCCATCTCATGCATAGCCACGGGGTCTGCGCCCTCTAACACTTGGTTGACTGTCAAAAAGTTAATGGTATCTTTTCCGGGCATAATCTCAATGTACTTTTCTCCTAAAAGCCCCAGGGTGTTAACCCAGACAGTGGAATCAGCCGGGATCTTTACCCTGTCCTCTACCCAGCCTACTATCTCGATCTTAGTCCCGACCCCGGGGAGAAAGATAAGATCTATCTTTTTGACCTGGCCTACATCCATCCCGGCAAATCTTACCGGCGCACCGATCTTTACCCCGTTGATAAAACCAAAACGGAACTTCACCAGCCTTCCGGAACTCCAGCTCTTGAAACCGCCGATGGATAAAATAAAGACTATCAGAATCATCAGGCCAAAGAAAACAAAGATGCCTACCTTCATCTCCAGTCTAGATTTGCCAAATAGCATTTTACCCCTCCGTATAAGCTGTTAAATTACCTATGCACCTTCTGGGTTTTATCTAAGACGCTCTTGGGTTCAACCGTCTCGGTTATCGGACCCTGAGCCAGGCCGTTAATAAACTGGTGCACCACAGGGTTTGAGCTCTCCTGGATCTCCTCGGGAGTCCCCTCAGCAATGATCTTGCCGCGGTAAAGCATGGCTATCCTGTCTGCTATCTTATATGCGCTCTTCATATCGTGCGTAACCACGATGGAAGTCACCTTTAATTTATCGTGAAGGCTCTTGATGAGTTCGTTTATACTATCTGCGGTGATGGGATCTACTCCGGTTGTCGGCTCATCGTAAAGTATGATCTGCGGGTCAATGCAAAGAGCCCGCGCCAGGGATACGCGTTTTTTCATCCCGCCGCTTAAGTCAGAAGGCATGACGTTTTCAATACCGCCCAAGCCAACCATAGACAATGACCCCTCAATCCTTTCCAGTAATTCCTGCTGGCCGATATGATCATGCTCTATCAGCCCGAAACCAACATTTTCGCCAACGCTCAAGGAATCAAAAAGCGCCCCCCCCTGAAATACAAACCCCATCTTCAGGCGCAGGGCATTCAGTTCATTCTCGCTGATCGTGTTTATGCTGTGCCCGTTAACAACAACCTCTCCGCTATCCGGTTTCAAGATCCCTTCTATATGTTTTAAAAGCACACTCTTGCCACAGCCGGAACGACCGATGATAACATAGGTCATTCCGTCCGGGATAACCAGGTTAGTCCCATCCAGGACCCTGCGCGAATTGAAAGATTTGGTAACGTTCTTTATTTCTATCATTTAATGAGCGGACGCTTTATGGAGCATAGCGACATAAAGCGTAGGCCAAAGGCCGTCCGCGAATTAATCCCTTACAGTTGTTATTTAAAATATCCTGTAAGGGAGTAGACATAATCACAACCTATGGAAAAATGAAATAAAATAACGCGGTAAAGAAACAGTCAGCGGCAATAATCAGGATGAAGGAAACAACTACCGATTCCCTGGTTGCCTTACCCACGCCTTCTGCCCCGCCCTCTACGTTAAAACCCTCGTAACAACTGACAAAGGCGATAATCATGCCGAAGAAAATAGTCTTGCTCAATCCGGTGAATAAATCTTTATAGAGCAGCGCATCAGCGGTAATTTTCAGGTACATGTTCGAAGATATGCCCATCTTATATACGCAGATGGCGTATCCGCCGAATATGCCTAACGCGTCCGCATACAAAGTAAGCACGGGAAGCATCATGGTTAGCGCCACAAATCTGGGGACTACCAGATACTTTATGGGATTAGTAGCAAAGGCCTCCAATGCATCTATCTGCTCGGTTACCTGCATAGAGCCTATCTCGGCAGTAATTGCCGCACCCACCCTGCCGGCCACTATGAGCGCCGTGATTACCGGGCCTAATTCCCTGACCAGGGAAAGCGCAACAATACTGGCGATGTACATCTCAGAGCCCAACCGCTGCATAAGCACCGCTGTCTGCAGGGCCATAATCATACCGATAAACATGCCGATCAGAGAAACTATCAGCAGGCTGTCGAAACCTGTCCTTTTTGCCTGATCAAAGATGCGCCTGCGCTGATAAGGCGGGACAAAGGTCCAGTAAAAGGTCTGAGCCGCCAGGTTGCTTAAGCCACCTAGAAAATACATGAATGCCAGCACCTTCTGTCCCAGAATAATGAAGAAACCGTTTAGCATTTTCATAGTTCGAAAACAAGCTCCTCGTTTTTACGGGAAACCTTCACCACAGAGCCTTCCTTGAACTTTTTGGAGATGATCTCAGAGGCTAAAGAATCCTCTACGAACCTCTGTATTGTCCTTTTTAAAGGTCTGGCGCCGAATACAGGATCAAAGCCTTTTTCGATCAGGAAATCCTTTGCCTCTTGGCTAACCTCCAGACTGATATTCTGCTCCTTCAGCCTCTCAGCCACAAAACCTATCTCGATATCAATGATGCGTTCCAGGTCTTCTTTGACCAAAGGCTTGAAGACAATAATATCATCAACGCGGTTTAAGAATTCGGGTTTGAAGGTGCGCTTTACCTCCTCCATCAGCTTATCCTTCATCTCCTGATAGGTAACATCCTCTTTCTGGCTCTTGAATCCTAACGAGCCGGTCCTGCGGATCAACTCCGCTCCGACATTGGAGGTCATAATCAAAACCGTGTTCCGGAAATCTACCTTCCTGCCAAAGCTGTCGGTAAGCCTTCCGTCTTCAAGAACCTGCAGGAGAAGATTGAAAACATCCGGATGCGCCTTCTCAATTTCATCGAGCAATATGACAGAATAAGGACGGCGCCTGACCTTTTCGGTAAGCTGGCCACCCTCCTCGTAACCTACATATCCGGGAGGCGCGCCTACAAGGCGGGAGACATTAAACTTTTCCATATATTCCGACATATCCAGCTGCAATAACGCGTCCTCATCACCGAACATAAACTCTGCCAGGGCGCGCGCTAATAAAGTCTTGCCTACTCCGGTAGGCCCCAAAAATACAAAAGAGCCTATCGGCCTGCGGGGGTCTTTGATACCCGCGCGCGACCTGCGCACAGCATGGGCGATAGCCAGGATCGCCTCTTCCTGGCCCACCACCCGCTTATGCAGCTCTTCCTCGATCTTAAGTAATTTTTCCCCTTCTTTCTCCTCTAATCTAAATATGGGGATTCCCGTCCACTGGGCTACGATCTTGGCAATCTCTTCCGAACCTACCTCAGGCCGCATCTTGTCTTTTGCCTGCGACCAATCCTTATTCAGACGCTCCAGCTCCTGGCGCGCCTGGCGCTCCTGATCCCTCAAAGACGCCGCCTTCTCAAAATCCTGGCTTTTAATATAGGCCTCTTTTTCCTTACGCAGCGCCTCAACCTTCCCCTCAAACTGTTTAATCTCCGGCGGCACAATCAGGACATTCAAACGCGCGCGCGAGCCTGCCTCATCCATCAAGTCAATCGCCTTATCCGGAAGGAACCTTCCTGAGATATAGCGGTCAGATAATTTTGCTGCTGCCTCCAGGGCATCATCCTTAAAAGTAACCCGGTGGTGCGCCTCGTATTTATCGCGCAGGCCCTTTAAGATATCCACGGTCTGATCAACAGACGGCGGCTCTACCATGATAGTCTGGAACCTGCGTTCAAGCGCTGCGTCCTTTTCAATGTATTTTCTGTATTCATCCAGGGTCGTCGCGCCAATACACTGCATTTCTCCGCGCGAGAGCGCGGGCTTGAGGATATTGGAGGCATCGATGGCCCCCTCTGCCGCGCCTGCGCCTACCAAGGTGTGTAATTCATCTATAAAGATAATGACGTCCTGGGAGCGTTTTATCTCCTCCATTACCGCCTTGATTCTTTCCTCAAACTGGCCGCGGTACTTTGTCCCGGCAACCATTAATGCCAGGTCTAAGGTAATCAGGCGCTTACCTCTCAGTACCTCAGGGACATTCCCTTCTACTATCGCCTGCGCCAGGCCCTCCACGATAGCGGTCTTGCCTACGCCTGCCTCGCCTAAAAGCACAGGGTTATTTTTGGTCCTGCGGCTGAGTATCTGAATAACCCTGTCAATCTCCTGGCGCCTGTTGATGACCGGATCAAGCTTGTTTTCCTTTGCCAGGGCAGTCAGGTCCCTGCCAAAGGCATCGAGTGCCGGGGTCTTGGTCTTAGTCTGTGCAGAGCTCATCCCGGGTAACGCCGAACCCAGAAGTTCCATTACTTCATTCCTGACTGTGTTGAGGTCCAGGCCCAGGTTCAGTAAAACCTGAGAAGCCACGCCCTCGCCTTCGCGTATAAGCCCAAGTAAAAGATGTTCCGTCCCTATATAATTATGGCCCAGGGACCTGGCCTCCTCAGCTGCCAGCTCCAGGGCTTTCTTAGCGCGCGGGGTGAAAGGTATATCCCCGATAATCTGCGTAGCAGGCCCCGGCTGCACTAATTTCTCTATTTCCAGGCGTATATTCTCCAGAGACACGCCCATCTTCTGCAATACGGTTGCCGCAACGCCCTCGCCTTCGCGTATCAGGCCCAAAAGTATATGCTCCGTGCCGATATAGTCGTGATTAAAACGCCTAGCCTCCTCCTTGGCTAAGATTATCACCTTCCTGGTTCTTTCCGTAAAACGATTAAACATTTAACCTCCTATGATTATGCCTTTTAATTTGTTTCGGACAATCTCCGCTCTTTTCGCATCCCTCTCGGGACTTGAGAGTTTTTTATTCTCTATTTTCTGTAGGTGTGCTGGCTGCGTAATGATAAACAACTCATTAATGTCGCGCCGGTCGATCTCTTTGATCATCCCAAGATCATACCCAAGCCTGACCATGGATAAAAGCTCTATGGTCTCCTGGCTTGAAATAATATGGGCGCTTTTAAGTATGCCTGAACTGCGGCTGACCCTGTCCTCCAGCATCGATCTGTTTTTAGACAAAAGTGCTTCTCTGGCCTGTCCTTCCTGTTCGACGATCTGCCTGATCAAACTGTTAATATTGCCGATAATCTCATCCTCGTTATGGCCTAAGGAAACCTGGTTTGAGATCTGAAAGAAATTTCCGGTGGCCTGCGTGCCCTCACCGTAAAGCCCCCGGGTGGTAAAGCTGAGCTTTGAGATAGCGGCTAGCACGCGGTTTATCCGACGCGTCATTACTAAGGCCGGCAGATGCAGCATTACCGAGCCGCGCATCCCTGTGCCGGTATTCGTAGGGCAGGCAGTCAAATACCCCCAATCAGGCAGAAAGGCAAAAGGCAATTCCCCGGCAAGATAATCATCTATTTTATTAATGATATTCCAGGCCTCTGACAGATTCAGGCCGGACTGCATCACCTGCATGCGGATATGATCCTCTTCATTGACCATGATTGAGATGATTTCGCTATCGTCGATTATTACTGCCTTACTATCCGCCTTCTGGGCGTGTTCATAAGACATGAGGTGCCTTTCAACCAACAACTGTTTATCCAGCCCGTCTAAATCCGCCATCCTTAAAACAGTGGCGCCTTTTAGGATATCCGCCTTTACTGCCGAGGCCGTAACGGCACTCAGCACCTGTTCCGACTGTTTCTTATCCGCCCAATGCGGGAAAGAAATCGTCTCCAGGTTCCTGGCCAGGCGTATACGGCTTGAGATGACAATATCGGAATTGGGCCCGCTGGCTTTAAGCCATTCACTGGTATGGTTAAGCAGGTCATTTATTTTCATTTTTCCCCGGTACCCTCTTTATTTTCCTGCGCCTGTTTCTTTTCCAGCTCTCTTATCTGGTCTCTGAGGCTGGCCGCATCTTCAAATGCCTCTGTCTCAATCGCCTTCTGCAGTTTCTGCCGCAGGCCGGAGAGGTCTATTTTTTTCTTTAACCCTCCGGCAACCTTAAGCGGAGTTTTACCGACATGCAGGTTTGAGCCGTGGATCCTCTTTAAAAGCGGCCCCAGGTATTTTCTAAATACGCTATAGCACTCTCCGCAGCCGAGCCTACCCAGTTTCTTGAAGTCCCCGTAAGTAAGCCCGCAGTTTGGACACTTAAGGGTCTGGGTTTCTTTTTCAAGGTTGGGTTTGTTAAATTCCGCCAGCCCTGCCAGGAGATCGCTTAAGCCGAACTGCTGCTCCATCTGCACGCTCTTCTGGCGGGCGCACTCCTCGCACAGGTGCAGTTCGTTCATCTGATCATCAATGATCTCTGTCAGATGCACGGTTGCCGGATTCTTATTGCAGATATCGCAAAGCATTTCTTAACCTTTCTTTAATACCTGACGCCTTCTTTTGCGGTACACACCTTGAACTTCTTCATCAAATTCAAAGTAAGCTTACCGGGCTTACCGCTGCCGATAACGCGTCCGTCAACCTTAACCGCCGGCACAATCTCGGCAGCCGTACCGGTAAGAAAACACTCATCTGAGATATACAGCTCATGCCTGGTGAGCACATGCTCATGCACGGAAATCCTGCTCTTCCTGGCAATCTCCAGAACCGTATCCCTGGTAATCCCGCGCAGAGTCCCCATGCACTGCGGCGGGGTATAAAGATGGTTGTTCTTAACAATAAAAATATTGTCTCCGGTACACTCCGCCACATAACCTAAAGAGTCAAGCATAATCGCTTCGTCATAGCCGCAATTCACTGCCTCGATCTTAGCCAGGATATTATTCAGATAATTCAGGGACTTGATCTGGGGATTAAGGGCCTCCGGGAGATTCCTAATCGTAGGCACGGAGATTAAAGCCAATCCGTGCTTATAGAACTTTTCCGGATACAAAGCTATCTTGTCGGCAATGATAATAATGGTTGCGTTGCCGTTACATTTACGCGGGTCAAGACCAAGATCGCCCTGGCCCCTGGTAACTATCAGGCGGATATAGGCGTCCTTAAGGCTATTGGCCTTGAGGGTTGAGATTACCGCCTTGATCAACTGTTCTCTGGATAATGGGATTTCCAACATCAGCGTATGCGCCGATTCAAAAAGCCTGTCGATGTGTTCCTTTAATTTAAAAACTAAACGGTTATAAGAACGTATCCCCTCGAACACCCCGTCTCCGTAGAGCAGGCCGTGGTCGAAGACCGAAATCTTGGCTTCGCTTTTCTCGTAGAATTTTCCGTTGATATAAATCTTCATCTTGCCTCCTTGATTAACTCGCCAGTATTCCGTCTCTCAACTGGTAGACCTTGTCAGCGGTCTTTGCCAATTCCAGGTTGTGCGTTACTAAAACTACCGTCATCGATCTTTCCAGATTTATCTTTCTGATCAGAGAGATTAACTCTCCTCCGGAGCGCGAATCGAGATTACCCGTAGGCTCATCGCAGAGCAGGAGGCTTGGTTTATTTATCAGCGCGCGTACAATCGCCACCCTCTGCCTCTCCCCGCCGGAAAGCTGAGCAGGCAGATGCGCAGCCCTTTCGCTTAAACCCACACTAAGGAGAAGAGCTCCTGCCTCTTCTCTAAGCTTCGCTTTTTCTTTTCTGCTAGCCGGGCTGATTAACGCCGGCATCAACACATTCTCTAAAACCGTAAATTCCGACAGAAGATGATAGAACTGAAAGACAAAACCTATTTTTTTGTTGCGCAATCTACAAAGCACGTTATCGCTTAACCTATAGATATCCTGCCCTTCAAAGAGCACGCATCCGAGACTAGGGATATCCAGCCCGCCCAGTATGTTCAAAAGCGTGGACTTGCCGGCTCCGGAAGGACCCACTATCGCTACAAATTCTCCTTTATCTATTTTAAGGTCTACCCCTCTTAAAACCGGGATAGCCTTGTTTGCGTTATGGTAGGTCTTATGTATGTTCCTGGCTTCCAGCATTCTATTCGTACCTGAGCGCCTCTGCCGGCCTAAGCCCGGCAGCCTTAACCGCAGGATAAATTGTAGATGCCAGGGTAATGAGCATCGCCGCCAGGATTATCAGGAATATATCCGGCCAGAATTCTATATATACCGGAAGCCTGTCGATATAGTATATGTCCTGCGGCAGTTTTATAAACTGGTATTTCTTGAGTAATCCGCACAAGAGTATCCCGCCTGCGCTACCCAGCAGAGTGCCTGACCCGCCGATAATCAGCCCTTCGTAAATAAAAATCTTTTTTATATCCTTTACCGCCATCCCTATAGTTTTTAATATCCCTATATCCTTGGTCTTCTCCACCACCATAACTATCAATGTGCTGGCTATGTTAAAGGAGGCAACTAGTATTATCAGAGTTAAAATAATAAACATAGTGAGTTTTTCTAATTTTAGGGCAGCGAAAAAATTCTGATTAACCTCCATCCAGGTTTTAAGTATGTAATTTAAACCCAGCTGCTTATTCAATTCATCGCGCACGCTCCCCGCCAGATAAATATTATCCAGCTTCACGGATACGGCGCTGAAAAGATTATTCATCCCCAGGATCTCCTGTCCTGTCTTAAGGCCCGTGAATGCCAGGTTCAGGTCGTAGTCATACATTCCGGAGCTGAATATGCCCGTTACCCTCAAAGTACGCTGCTTCCCCTGCGCCGAATAGGTGGAAAGAGGAGAATTTATGCCCAGCCCCAGATACGCAGCCAGCTCTTTGCCGATAATTATCCCGTCATCCCCAAGGTCGTTTAAGCTGCCTTGGATTAAATATCTGTCTATCTTGGTCACCGAAGGCTCTCTTTCAGGATCTATGCCTTTGAGGCCTACGGCAAAAAATCTGTTCCCCTCTTTAAGCAATACCTGCCCCTGGACATAAGGGCTTATACCGATGATATGCTGATGGCCGCTTAGCTTACCGGCAAGTAACGAGTACTGGTCATTATTTATGCCGTTGTATCCGGATACGGTTATATGCGAATAGTTCCCGGCAATCTTATCGCGCAGGTCCTGGTCGAATCCGGTCATCACCGCAATAACTACGATAAGCGCCATTACCCCGATAGCGACTCCCAGGATAGAAATTACGCTGATCAGAATAATTAGCATATCTTTCCTTTTAGTGCTGAGGTAACGTCACCTTATAAAC
>CAZKQC010000011.1:0-17396 GCA_964554825.1 uncultured Planctomycetales bacterium | reverse complement strand
ACCCTGGAGCCCAGGGTAAGCGGTTTAAGCGATCTTGAATTGAAAGCTAAAACGCAGGAGTTTAGGGAACATTTAGCCAGTAAGTCAAAGGAATACGAAGAGCGCTTAGAAGAATTACGGCAGTCTCTTTTAGCGGTAGCTATCCCCGAAGAAAAAGACAAGATAAAAGAAAATATCAAGCTCGCCCGGAATAAAATATTCGAAGAGGTATTGCCGGAGGCTTTTGCGGTTGTCAGAGAGGCCTCCAGGCGCGCTATAGGGCTTAGGCATTTCGACGTCCAGATAGCCGGAGGTATAGTCTTACACGAAGGCAGGATTGCCGAGATGGCTACCGGAGAAGGTAAGACCCTGGTGGCGACACTCCCGGCGTATCTTAATGCGCTCTTGGGCCTGGGCGTGCATATCGTTACCGTCAATGATTACCTGGCCAGAAGAGACCGCGAGTGGATGGGCCCGATCTTTGAGTTTCTGGGTTTAAGCGTCGGGGCTATACAGCATGATATGTCCGATGAACAGAGAAAGATAGAATACTCGCGCGATATTACATACGGGACCAATAACGAGTTCGGCTTTGATTACCTGCGTGACAATATGAAATACGGCTTAGAGGATCTGGTGCAGCGTCCTTTCTATTACGCTATAGTAGATGAGGTTGATTCCATATTGATAGATGAGGCGCGCACGCCCCTGATCATCTCCGGCCCTGCCGAGGAATCCACGGATAAATACTACACCGCAAAAAGGATCTCCGAGCAATTGCGGGGCAGGCGCATAACCGAGAAAGATGAGATAGATGCCAAATACAAGGGAGAGGACCTCTCTAAGGGGTATGATTATCTTGCCGATGAAAAGGCCAGGACCATTGCCCTTAACGAAGAAGGCGAGGAAAAAGTAGCCAAGCTTTGGGGGATAGATACCCTGCACACTATTGAGACCATGGAATACCGGCATCACATACTGCAGGCGCTTAGGGCAAAGGAATTCTTCACCCGCGACGTAGACTATGTGATAAAAGAAGGCGAAGTCATTATCGTTGATGAGTTTACCGGCAGGATGATGCCGGGTAGGCGCTGGTCAGACGGGCTGCATCAGGCTGTGGAGGCCAAGGAGGGCATGAAGATAGAACGGGAGAACCAGACCCTGGCCACTATCACCTTCCAGAATTATTTCCGGATGTATGAAAAATTATCAGGGATGACCGGGACTGCCTTTACCGAGGCCAATGAATTTAAAAGCATATACAAGCTGGATGTAGTGGTTATCCCTACTAACCGTCCCCTTATCAGGGATAACTATTCTGACCGGGTATATAAAACAGAAAAAGAAAAATTCACTGCCGTGGTCGAAGAGATTGCCAGGCTCTATGAATCAGGCAGGCCTGTGCTGGTAGGCACCATATCGATCAGTAAATCCGAATTGCTTTCCGAGATGCTTAAGAGGCGCGGCGTCACGCATCAGGTGCTTAATGCCAAGTATCACGAACAGGAGGCGCAGATCGTGGCCCAGGCAGGCAGGTTTAAGGCCGTGACCATCGCTACCAATATGGCAGGCCGCGGCACAGACATACTCTTAGGAGGCAATCCCGAATTTATCGCGCGTAGTCTCGCGCAAGAAAAGCTTGACCCTAAGGCCCCTGATTACCAGGAGGAATATAAAAAGATAGCGGAGAGGTTTAAAAAAGAGGCAGCCCAGGAGCATGAAAAAGTAGTGGCATTAGGCGGGTTGCATGTCCTGGGTACTGAGCGGCATGAGGCCAGGCGCATCGATAATCAGCTGCGCGGACGCTCGGGCAGGCAGGGGGATCCGGGCTCTTCTAGTTTCTACGTTTCCTTAAGCGACGACCTTATGCGCCTATTCGGCTCAGACAGGATCATCGGGGTAATGGATAAGCTGGGCCTAGAGGAAGGACAGGTAATTGAGCATAGCTGGGTGACCAAATCCATAGAAGTTGCGCAGCGCAGGGTCGAAGGGCATAATTTTGAAATCCGCAAACATCTCATGGAATACGATAACGTGATGAACAAGCAGAGGTAGATTATCTACGGTCAGCGCAGGCAGATACTGGAGGGGTTATCCCTGAAGGAAAATATACTGGGGATTACCGACAGGATTATTGACGATATGCTTACGGTGTATGCCAGCGATAGCATAAACAGGGAAGAGTGGGATATTGCCGGTTTAGCCGCTTTGACGGAAGCCAAATTTGGCCAGCAGATAGAGCCTTCCGTAATCAGTGATTTAGGCAAGTTAGATATGAAAGCCAAACTCTACGCTGTTATCACCGGTGCTTATGAGGAAAAAGAAAAGGCCATGGGTCAAGAGTTATTGCGCCACCTGGAGCGCATGGTTTTTCTGCAGGTAATTGACAGCAGGTGGAAGGATCATCTTTATGCCATGGATAATCTTAAGGAGGGGATAGGTCTGCGTGCTTATGGCCAGCGTGATCCCCTTATAGAGTATAAACGCGAGGCCTTTGAGTATTTCAGCGCTATGATTTCAGGGATAGAAGAAGAGGCGGCTGAGGCAATATTTAAGCTCCAGCCGGCGAAACCGGCCAGATTTAAAGGGGTTTTTAACGCTGCGGCGAGTGAGTTTTTACATCCTGAAAGCAGTAAGTTTCAGCCTCCCCAGGATCAAAGAGCCTACGAAGATGCGGCATCTGTACCTATTGCCAAGTCAAAGCCCCCTGCGCAATCGACACAAACCCCCAAGGTCGGCAGAAACGATCCCTGTCCCTGCGGCTCAGGTAAAAAGTATAAAAAATGCTGCGGTCGATAGTTCCTATTTTTCTCTGCCTGCTTTCCGGCGCATTATTAGCGCTCCCTTTTAATAACGGGAAATTATGGATCTTTGCCTGGCTTGGTTTTGTTCCGGCATTTTTTGCGTTAAATAATAAATCCCCGAGGCAGGTATTCTCCCTGTTTTTTATTACCGGCATAATTTTCTGGTGGGGCGTTATTTATTGGCTGGTACACGTTACTTTAGCCGGCACAATTGTCCTTGTTTTATATCTGTCTTTATATTTCGCAATATTCGGCCTGATTATCCGGCCCTGCACCAAACACTCAACTCCTTATGCATTGATATTCATTCCTTCGGTTTGGGTCCTGCTTGAATTCATCCGCGGACATCTCATGACAGGTTTTCCCTGGGCGCTTCTAGGCTACTCTCAATATCTCAATCTCATGGCAATTCAAATCGCGGATATCACCGGCACTTGGGGTGTTTCCTTTTTACTTATCTTTATCAACGTGGCAATAGTAGAAATAATCTACTCGGCCACAGAATCGCTACGCCTAAGGCTATGGATAGTTGCCGTTTCACTTGGCCTATTTTTATCCGTAACTTTATATTATGGTTATTTTAGTTTGTCCGGGAGCGTAGTCTCAAAAGGCGCTCATGCTGTGCGAATTTCCGTTATCCAGGGCAATATCCCCCAGGAATTAAAATGGGCAACAAACACCAAGACGTACATCCTGGATCGATACAGCTATTTAACCAGAGAAGCGGCTAAGATGAGCCCTGAATTAATTATCTGGCCTGAGGCGGCGAGCCCTGCTTTATTAGGCGAAGATGATGCGGTCTTTGCCAGGATCTATGCTTTAAGCAAAGAGGTAAATACCCCCCTTTTGTTAGGGGCAGTAGTTAAAGAAGGCGGGGATTATTTTAATAGCGCTCTTTTGCTTGATAGGCAGGGTGGTATTGTCAGTCGTTACGATAAACTGCACCTGGTTCCCTTCGGAGAGTACATCCCGCTAAAAAAAGCCCTTCCTTTTCTGGAGACAATTGTTCCTATCGGAGATATTCTGCCGGGGAAAGAACACACTATTATGGAGATCCCGGGTCTTGCTGGTTCGGCAGGCAGGCCAAATAGGTTTGCGGTATTGATTTGTTTCGAAGACCTCTTTCCCCAGCTCTCGCGCAACTTTATCAGGCGGGGAGCCGGTTTCCTGATTAATATCACCAATGATGCCTGGTATAAAAGGAGTGCGGCTTCCGCTCAACATCTGCAGGCCTCGGTATTTAGGGCAATAGAGAATCGCACCTACCTTGTGCGCTCGGCCAATACCGGCATATCGGGTTTTATCGATCCGCAGGGCAGGCTAATTTCCATAGTCAGGGATTTATCGGGCGCAGATATCTTTGTTACCGGTTATGCCACGCAGGAGATAACTATAAAAGATAAGACTGCCAGCTTTTATACCCGCTGGGGAGACCTCTTTGTAGCCCTGTGTTCTTTGTTTTTTTTATTCGGCATGATTCCTTTGCTTGGGAAGAAGTTATGAAGAAAATATTGTTATTATTGCTTATTATTTTACCGGCCTGCCTGATGCTCGGCCTTTATTTTCTGGATAAGACTTATTTTCTTTGTCCTATAGAATATAAAGGAGGTATATTCGTGCGCTGTGATTCGCGGGGCGATGGTTTCTTCGGCAGTCCCCGCAGCGGCAACAGGCTGCACGAGGGGATTGACCTCTTTGCCCGGATAGGCGCTCCGGTCTTGGCAGTACGTTCAGGGAAAGTACTGGTAAGTAAAGAGCAGCATAAGGGGATGGGCAATTATATTGTTATACGCCATCCGGATAACCTCGTGACCATATACGGCCATCTTTCCAGAATCTATGTTAAGCGCGGCAGATGGGTAAGGCAAGGTGAGGTAATAGGAGAGGTGGGTAAGACCGGCAATGCCAATTACAGCGATATCCAGCCTCATCTGCATTTTGAAGTCAGGGAAGAAGGGATCCCTAACGACCCCCTGGAATACCTGCAATAAAAATGTTCAATATTATTTTATTAGGAATTACCAGCCTATTGACAGATATCTCCAGCGAGATGGTCTACCCTATACTGCCGGTATTCCTGGTTGTTACCTTGGGCGCAAGCCCTGCTGTACTGGGCTTGATTGAGGGGGTAGCGGAGAGCCTGGCCAGCCTGCTTAAAGTTTTCTCAGGTTATTTTTCCGATAAACTAAAGAGCAGAAAACCCTTTGCTATCCTGGGTTATTCAGGGTCAACTATAGGCAAGTTATTTCTTTGTTTTGCCTCCAGCTGGGGGGTGGTCCTCGTCGGACGTATCATTGACCGCCTGGGCAAGGGAATCCGTACTGCCCCGCGCGACGCTATTATAGCTGACAGCGCCGTAGAGGGCAGGCGGGGCGCTGCCTTTGGCTTGCACCGAGCTATGGATACCCTTGGCGCAAGCCTGGGGGTATTATTAGCCTATTTTCTGGTCAGACGCTACGCCCAGAATCTGCGGCCGATATTTTTATTTTCGCTCATCCCGGCGTTCTTCGGAGTATTGTTTCTATTTTTTGTGAAAGAGAAAAATATCCAGCCGCAGGCCAGGAGAGAAAAACTCCAGTTTAGCTGGCGCAGCCTCGACAAGAGGCTTAAGCTATTCCTGGTTTTTACCTTCCTTTTTACTCTTGGTAATTCCTCGAACCAGTTTTTATTATTGCGCGCAAAGACACTAGGCTGCGGCATCGCGCAGGTGATACTTTTCTATCTGGCGTATAATATAGTTTATGCAATAGTTGCTTATCCGGCATCCAGATTCTCGGATAAGATCGGCAGGAAGAAAATCTTGGTTTTAGGGTATCTTTTTTATGGCCTGGTTTATCTGGGTTTCGCCCTAAATAAATCCACGAATATGTTCTGGGGTTTATTCGGATTTTACGGTTTATATATCGGTTTTACCGAGGGGGTAGAGAAGGCATTGATTACCGATATTTCGCCTGTTAACCTGCGCGCCACTACTATCGGTCTGCATGCCGCCCTGGTGGGGATAGGCCTCTTGCCTGCTTCGCTTCTGGCCGGGTTACTTTGGAAATTCTTAGGCCCAGCCGCGCCTTTTTATTTCGGCTCCTTTATGGGTATAGTTTCAAGCCTTGGGCTTTGGTTTATTCTCAAAGGTCTCTAAGGGGCCTTCCTTGCTTTCTCCTTTAGGCTCCATATGTACGACCACATCGCTGACTTCCGGTATAACCCGCTTAATGGTATCTTCGATAGTATAACTTATCTGGTGCGCCCTTTCCATATGCATGTCCGGTCTGACCTGCACATGCAGGTCCAGGTATATATCGTCAGGCCTGCCCCGGGTCCTTATCTTATGGCAGGCCTTTACCCCCTCGGTGCTTAAGACGATATCCGCTATCTTCTTGACATCTACTATAGGCGCGGTGTCGCAGAGCACCCGAGAGCTTTCCCTGATTATCTCAAGGCCGGCGTGTGCGATAAAAAGCGCTATAAGCAGCGTGGCGATAGGGTCTAGTATAGGATAACCAAGCCTGACTGCTATCAGGGTTATAATGACCGATATAGAGGTAAAGATATCTGCCTTGGTGTGCATGGAGTCAGAAACCAGTATATCGCTGTGCAGTGTTTTGCCTTTTTTGTACTCATAATTCATAACCCAGAGATTGATGGCCAATGTTACGGCCATAACTACAAAACTCAACCAATCAATCTGCGGCGCTACGGGGTTGCGTAGACGTTCTATCCCTTCCTTGATTAAATTGAAAGTCAGGAAAAACAACAGGCCTGCGATCCCCAGCGAAAAGAAAGTCTCGTATTTTCTATGTCCGTAAGGATGATCCTGGTCTTTGGGCTGCGAGGCGAAGTGTATGCCGATGAGACAGATGATATTTGAGGTGCCGTCAGATAGGGAGTGGAATCCGTCGGCAGTCATGCTGCTGCAGCGGCTGATGAGTCCGTAGATTACCTTTGCGCCTGCCACCAGCCAGTTCAAGAGGAGTATCCAGACTAGGATGCGCCTGATATCAGAATAGTGCTGCTGTGTCTCTATAACCATAAAACAATTATATCTTGACAGGTATCTTATTGCAATCGGAATTTCTTGCCTGACTTGCGTATTGATTTATAGGGGCCGGTATGTTAAACTAAAAAAAACAGTAGTTAGCGTTATCGGTAGAAAGAGACGAGGCCTTAGGTGATGCGCTTAGAAAAACTACCATTTATTTTGGCGGCCTTTGTATTAGCTTCTGCCTCGGCCTGCGCAGAGCCGGCTGGGCCTGCGCAATCAGCCGCGCTTAGCGAACTCGAGGCCGTAAAAAAGAATGACCGTATTTTGATACTTGCCCCGCATCCTGATGATGAGGCCATCGGTTGCGCAGGCATTATCCAGCAGGCAGTTGCTGCCGGCTCCGGCATAAAGGTTGTTTATCTGACTAACGGAGACCATAATCAGGCGGCATTTATCGTATATGAAAAAAGGATTACCTTCAGGAAGGGCGAGTTCATTCATATGGGCCAGGTGCGCAGGCTCGAGGCAATAAAGGCTATGCGCCTCTTGGGCGTAGATGAGAAGAATCTTATTTTTCTGGGCTACCCGGATTTCGGCACCTTTAGCATATTCAACCAATACTGGGGGGATAGCCGGCCATTCCATAGCCTGTTAACCAGGATTTCATCGGTGCCCTATAAGGAGAATCTTTCTTTCGGCGCTCCTTATAAGGGCGATAGCATATTAAGCGATTTAAAGAAGGTGCTCCTGGCCTATAAACCGAATAAGATTTTCGTTTCACACCCTGCGGATGTAAATGTGGATCATAAGGCACTTTACTTATTTATGCAGATTGCCTTGCGCGACCTGGGCAGGGATATGCCTAAACCAAAGATATACCCTTACCTGGTGCATTGCGTGGGTTGGCCAAGACCCAGGCATTATCATCCGGAATTGGAGCTTCTGCCTCCGGGGAAGTTCCTGAATCCTCAGATCGAGTGGTCTAAGCTGGAATTAACCCCCGGGCAATTGGAGAAAAAACATCAGGCGATCCTGTGTTATAAAAGTCAGACACAGTCCAGCGCCTTTTACCTGCTTGCCTTCGCCCGTAAAAACGAACTTTTCGGAGATTATCCTTTAATAGGCTTGAACAGGCAAGAGGCCTTAAAAAATAAGGAGCCGCTTTCTTTTTTGGGCTTTTCCAATATTTTTACTGATGCGGGCCTGGGGCAGGTAGTGGATCTGGATGAAATTATCGAAGGAGAAAGCCAGGTCAGTTACGCGCTCTCCGAGGATAAACTTTTAATCCGCATAGATAAAACCAAGGAGCTTAATAACAGGTTCGGCCTGATGCTTTATCTGTTCGGCTATAGCCGCAATAAGCCCTTTGATCAGATGCCAAAGCTGCGTATCGTCACTATGCATGAGAGCTTCAAGGTCTTTGACGGACGCAGGAAGATCCAGGCAGGGGGCATTGTTCTGGAATTGAGCGATAAGGAGCTGGTATTGAAAGTGCCGCTTGAGTTATTGGGGGGTCCGGATTTTATATTGACCTCAGTTAAGACCCACGCGGCAGGGTTGTCTTTTGAGACCTCAGGTTTTAGGTCGATAGAGATAAAATAAAAAGAAGGGGGGGGCTCATGCTGGATTTTAAGGCGGTCCAGGTCAAGAAACCGCAGGATGTGAATGTTATATTAGGACAGAGCCATTTTATCAAGACGGTAGAGGATATCTATGAAGTGCTGGTGAATAATGTCCCGGGGATAAAATTTGGCCTGGCCTTTGTAGAGTCTTCAGGCGCCTGCAAGGTAAGGTCACAAGGCAATGATTCAGAATTAAAAAAGCTGGCCGAGGATAATGCCCTGGCAATCGGGGCAGGGCATAGTTTTATCGTTTTTCTTCGCCAGGCCTATCCAATAAATGTCTTGAATGCGGTTAAGTCTATTCCCGAGGTATGCAATATATATTGCGCTTCGGCAAACCTGGTAGAGGTGATTGTCGTCCAGACTGATCAGGGCCGGGGGATACTGGGAGTGGTTGACGGTGCCCTCCCTCAGGGGCTTGAAGGCCCTTCGGATATAGCCTGGAGGCATGAGTTTTTGCGTAAGCTCGGTTATAAACTTTAACTTTTTCCCTTGCTTTTTTTATTATTTTTGTTATAATTCTTCTACTATTAACTGATGGATCGCAAACAGATACGTAAAAGCATTCCGCGTTTTGCCGGTTGGTTAGGTTTAATCCTATGCTCTTTGATAGTCAGGTTTATCCCGGCTAGCCTGATTTATGGCTTTGCCAGAAATATCGCAGACCTGGGATTTATCATCGCCCGCAAGCAGAGGAGGATATCCCTGGAGAGCCTGAAGGTTGCCTTTGGCGCAGAGAAAACAGAAGAAGATCGCCGCAAGATCGCCAAGGATTGCTTTATTTACATGGCTAAGGCAGCTGTGGAGTTGCTCTTTGTGCTGGAAAGGCCTCACCTGCTCAGGGATTGCGTTGGATTCCAGGGAAAGAATAACCTGGATGCGGCATTATCGAAAGGCAGGGGAGTAATCCTGGTGAGCGCGCATTTCGGTAATTTCCCCATAATGCTGGGAAGGCTAAGCCTGGAAGGTTATAAGGCTTGGGCTATAATGCGCCCGATGCGCGACAGCCGCGCAGAGAAGTTCTTTACGGAGAAACGCAGGAAATTCAATGTAAGAACTATCTACAGCCAGCCCAGGCAGGTCTGCGTGGAGAACACAATAAGGGCCTTGCGCAATAATGAGCTGGTTTTTATCCCCCTGGACCAGAATTTCGGAACGGGCGGGGTATTCGTGGATTTCTTCGGTAAAAAGGCAGCTACTGCAACAGGGCCGGTAGTATTGGCGCTGCGCACCAAGGCAGTGATACTGCCCTGTTTTATCGTCCGCCAGAAAGACGACACGCATAAGATTATCTTTGAGGCCCCTATAGATTTGGATAGGAACGGGAGCCATAAAGGGATTATCCTGGATACGACACAGAGATTAACCAGTATTATTGAGGTCTATATACGTAAATACCCTGCGCAGTGGGGTTGGATTCACCGCAGGTGGAAGAGTAAGCCAAACCTAAAAGAAGGAGGTGTGTAGCATGGCAGAGGAACTGAAACAAGAAGAGAAAAAGGTGGACGCGAAGAAGATATTCTGGACCGTTTTCAAGGTTATCTTAGGTCTGGTATTCTTAGCTTTAGGTGCCCTGGCAATTTATAAATGGTGGGGCAATCTTCTGGTGGTAGTGAGCGGCTGCATCGGATTATTCCTGATCCTGGCTGGCATAATTACACTGGCAATAGCCAAGGAATAACCCCTGGGGTTTTTGTGCAGAATAGTAAGAGGGTTAGTAACCCCTGTTATCCGGGGGTTATTAACCCTTTTGTATTAGCGGCTTTACAAGCTGATTTTTCCCGGGTATAATACATTGATTATATTCATTCAAAAAGGAAATAGCCATGGAAGGCATATTAAACAGGGAGTTGATCGTCAGTAAAAGATTATGCCGCGCAATCGGCGTAGCCGTGTTTATTATATTAATCAGCCTGGGTGGCTTCGTGCGTATACCGCTGCCTTTTACGCCAGTCCCCCTGACCCTGCAGACTTTTTTTGTTTTACTTTCCGGTGCTTTCCTGGGAGGTAACCTGGGTATGCTTTCGCTGTTTGGCTATCTGGCATTGGGTATCGCTGGCATTCCTTTATTCAGCGGTTCAGGCAGCGGGCTGC
The DNA here is from genome assembly GCA_964554825.1 of uncultured Planctomycetales bacterium. GTDB lineage: Bacteria > Omnitrophota > Gorgyraeia > Gygaellales > Profunditerraquicolaceae > VGKF01. The sequence continues at coordinate 6,918 of CAZKQC010000011.1, read as the reverse complement.
TTTATCTTTCCGGGCCCACAGGAGGTTATCTGGCCGGTTTCATTTTAGCCAGCTTTTTCGTGGGCAGACTTGTAAGGTATGGAAGGGGAAGATTTATTCCAACCTTTGCAATACTATTTTTAGGCGATCTGCTTCTTTTGACATCTGGGGTTATCTGGCTGCGCCTTATCCTGGGTCAGCCTCTCTCCAGAATATTGATCATAGGCTTTATTCCTTTTATCCCCGGAGATTTATTAAAGGCCTTGGTTGCCTCGGCGCTTTACCTGAAGGTTAAAACCCGCCTGGAACGAATATTATAACAAGTGAATACATCCTAAAGAAGGAGGTCCGGATGAAGGCTAAAGATATAATGACCAGGGATGTCATGAGTCTTTCTTTTGAGAGTAGCGTTAAAGAGGCGCTGGATTTACTGCGAGAGAAGGAGATTAGCGGCCTGCCGGTTGTTGATAAAGAAGGTAAGTTCCTGGGGATGCTTACCGAGAAGGAGATACTCTCTAGGATATTGCCGAGTTACATCAGCAAGGTAGGCAGATTTATATATGAAGAAAACCCCAAGTCTACCAGGAAGAAATTAAGCGAGATAGTCAATTTAAATGTTTCTCAGCTGATGCGCAAAGAAGCCACTACTACCACAGAGGATGTTACGTTGTGCGAGGTCGCCCACATCATGCTGACCCATAAGTCCCGCAGGATTCCGGTGCTGGATAAATCTGGCAAGATGGTAGGTATCGTGACCCGCGGAGATGTATTGTCGGCTTTTATGAAAGAGGCCGCGGAGATTAAATAATAGACAAAGGCAGATGTTTAAGAAATTTATCATTCTCATATTTATATCTTTAGGCCTTGGTTTCCTGGGTAAGAATATAGGTCTGAATCTTCATCAGTCAATCGCCATTTCTATCTTCTCTGCCTCCATACTGGGGACATTATTCTTCTGGGACTTCCGTTTAGGCTTTGCATTCCTGGGGACATCTATGCTACTGATGACGCGCACCATTGATTTAGAAAACGTGATAAAGTTCGCCTCCCTGGATGTAATATTGTTCCTGGTCGGGATGATGGTCCTGGTCGGGCTTCTAAAAGAAGCAGGGTTCTTTGCCTGGATAGTGCAGTTGATCCTTCGGGTAAAAAACCTTACCGCGCTTAAGTTTGTCATTATAATTTCATTTGTCTCTGCGATACTTTCCACCATGACCTCTGAAGTAGTTTCGATTATCTTCATGGTAGCAGCCGTGTTTGAGATCTGTGACTATTTTGAAGTAGATGCGGTTCCCTTTCTGATCATTTCTGTCCTGGCTACCAATATAGGCAGCGCTGCTACGGTTTTGGGAAATCCCATCGGTATACTTATCGCATCTAAGGCAGGGCTTAGCTTCGAAGATTTTATTATCAAGGCCTTCCCCCTGGCCATGGTCTGTCTGGCAGTTACGATAGCGATAGTAGTTATCTGGTATAGGAAGACGATAAAAGAGCTGGATGCTCATATTAAACAATTAGGCTCCAACGAGATACTCATTAAACTTATTTCTGTGCCTCCGGAGAGGGATTTAAAGGTGAGTCTTTTTATATTCGGCTGCACGCTCTTTTTTATATCTTTACACCATAGGCTGGAGTTATTCTGGAACCTTGAGCCTAATACCATATTGTTGACTATGCCACTTTTTTCAAGCGGCTGCGTAATGATCTGGAAATGGAAGAGGGCGCGGCACTATATTGAAAACGACGTGGAGTGGTGGACGCTTTTGTTTTTTATGCTCCTCTTTGCGCAGGCAGGGACGCTCAAGTTTACCGGCGCTACAGATGTCTTAGCCAGGAACCTGGCGGGCCTGGCCGGAAACAGCCTGTCTGTGCTTATCGGCATAATACTTTGGGTTTCTACCATAGGCTCCTCAATACTGGATAACGTCGTGTTGGTAGCTGCTTTTATCCCGGTTATACAGAGCTTCCAAGATTTAAACCTTAACCTGCACCCGCTTTGGTGGGCCTTGCTTTTCGGCGGATGTTTCGGCGGCAACATCACCCTGGTGGGTTCAACCGCCAATATCGTGGCCCTGGGCATATTGGAAAAAGAGAAGAATATCCATATGACTTTCTTCCGTTGGTTCTGGATCGGGCTTACGGTGGGAGTGGTAACTACCGCGGTAGTCTGGATTGCGCTTGTGTTTCTACCGGCGTACCATTAAGCAGGCATCTTAATACTTAAGGACTAGGTAAATTGCTGAAAAAAGCCTTTACCATCATTGCGATAGCAACGAGCTTATTCTTTCTGAGCAGTCTTATAGGTTTAAATTCCCGCCAGGCCACCTCTATCGCCATCTTCTCCTTGTCCATATTAGGTACGCTTTTTTTCTGGAGCTTCCGTCTTACCTTTGCCTTCTTAGGTACTTCGTTCTTATTAATTACCAAGACCATTGATTTAGAGAATGTTTTAAAGTATTCCTCCCTGGAAGTAATCTTGTTTTTGGTAGGGATGATGGTCCTGGTCGGCCTCTTAAAAGACACCGGCTTTTTTGCCTGGATTGTAAGTTTAATACTACGCATCAAGAATATTACCGCCAATAAATTCCTTATACTGATTTCAATTATCTCAGCGCTGCTCTCTTGCGCTGTTGATGAAGTTACGGCAATCATCTTTATAGTGGCGGCGGTATTTGAGATCTGCGACTATTTTGAAGTTAATCCTACGCCGTTCTTAATCATCTCTGTTTTATGCACTAATATAGGCTCGAGCGGAACGGTCCTGGGAAACCCCATAGGCGTGCTTATTGCGACTAAGTCAGGGCTTACCTTTGAAGATTTTATCTTAAAGGCATTCCCTATTATGCTGGTATGCCTGGCGGTTGCGATTTTAATACTGAAGAGTTGGTATAGAAAGGAATTGAAGCAGCTGGATCTCCATATGAAAGAATTAGGGGATAATGAGATGCTTATTAAGCTTATTTCTGTGCCTCCGGAAAAAGATTTAAAGATTAGCTTGGCGATATTCGGGGTGACCCTGGTATTAATTTCTTTACACCATCGTTTTGAGCTGCTCTGGGATTTAGCGCCTAATACCATTCTCTTGATTATGCCTCTTTTGTCCAGCGGCTGCGTGATGGCCTGGAAATGGAAGAAGGCCAGGGATTATATTGAAAAAGACGTAGAGTGGTGGACGCTTTTGTTTTTTATGCTCCTCTTTGCGCAGGCAGGGACGCTCAAGTTTACCGGCGCTACAGATGTCTTAGCCAGGAACCTGGCGGGCCTGGCCGGAAACAGCCTGTCTGTGCTTATCGGCATAATACTTTGGGTTTCTACCATAGGCTCCTCAATACTGGATAACGTCGTGTTGGTAGCTGCTTTTATCCCGGTTATACAGAGCTTCCAAGATTTAAACCTTAACCTGCACCCGCTTTGGTGGGCCTTGCTTTTCGGCGGATGTTTCGGCGGCAACATCACCCTGGTGGGTTCAACCGCCAATATCGTGGCCCTGGGGATCCTGGAAAAAGAGAAGAATATCCATATGACTTTCTTTAACTGGTTTTGGATCGGGCTTACGGTAGGGATTATTACTACAGGGATTGTCTGGGTGGCGCTTTTATTCTTGCCTATTTACCGATGAAATATATCTATCTGATTATATTCCTAGGCTGTTACGGTCTGATAGCTTATTTTATGAACCGCCAGAAATACCGGTCTGCTTTATTTACCGTGTATCTGGGGGTATTGCTTCTTTTTTTTAGCAAAGGAATAAATCTTCCCCAGGCCCTGGGTTCCATTAATATAAATGTGCTGGGCGTATTCCTGGGGACGATGATCCTCTCCAGCCTTTTTATATATTCAGGGGTGCCGGCATATCTGGCCTCTATTCTTGTGGATAAATCCAAGAGTATCTGCATGGCGATGCTTTTAGTCTGCGGCCTGGCAGGATTTATCTCCAGCTTTACCGAGAATGTAGCTACGGTTTTGATTGTAGCGCCTATTGCATTGGAGATCGCCAAAAAGATCAAGATCAATCCCGTTCCTTTATTGATCGGGGTGGCCTTAGCCAGCAATCTGCAGGGGACAGCTACAATGATAGGCGATTCTCCCAGCATTATTTTAGCTATGCAATCGGGGATGAGCTTCAATGATTTCTTCTGGATGAATTCCAGGCCGGGGATATTCTTCGCCGTGGAATCAGGCGCATTAGGCGCCTTTTTTATCCTTTGGCTGATTTTTAGAAGACACACCCAGAAGCCGCACAGAATAGAAATCATCAGGCCTAAGACCTGGATCCCCAGCATCCTTATGTTTTGCATGATGTTAAGCCTGGTGGTATCATCTTTTATTATTAATAAGCCTATCTATACCGTGGCCTTCATCTGCTTAGTCTGGGCTATTGTTGGCCTTCTCTGGCATGAATTAAAACACCGTGAAAGCATATCTTTGATTAAAAACTTAGACTGGCAGACTTTCTTTTTTTTAATCGGCATATTCATGCTGGTGGGCAGCCTTACGGTAAACGGCATAATCGATGATATTGCCCGTTCTATCTCAGGCATCTCAGGGAACAACGCTTTTTTCGCTTTTATGCTTATTGTCTGGATTTCGGTTTTTATCTCGGCATTCGTAGATAATATACCTTACACAATAGCCATGATCCCGGTGGCCAAGATAGTTGCCGCTAATCTCGGTATGTCGATGTATCCGTTTTTATTCGGGCTTTTAATCGGTACTTGCCTGGGAGGTAATATTACTCCTATCGGCGCCTCCTGTAATATGGTGACTATAGGGATGTTACGCAAGGAGGGCTACCGGGTAAAATTCAGCGAATTCGTAAAGCTGGGCTTGCCATTTACACTGGTTGCGGTATTATTAGGGTCTTTCTTTACCTGGTTTTTCTGGCGATAAACGAGAGTGAATCCTTTTCCTTCGATTGACAAAGTCCTTAAAGTATGGTAAATTATTTTTTAGTTTACAAGGAGGAGTAAAATGAAATTATATAGACATCTTATTCTGGCAATAGCAGTTTTTTCTGTTACGGCATCGCTTAATACAACCCCGGGCCTGGCCGAGGGCAATACAACCAAGCCCGACGAAGCATTGTCGCTGGGTGAACCGGATATCTTGTGGCTATGGGGAGAAGTAAGCTCCATAGATTCGGATAAAGGCATAATCTCTGTTAAATACCTGGATTATGAAACCGACACCGAAAAAGAGGCGGTTATTTACACGGATGCCAAGACTACCTATGAAAACGCCAAATCCCTGGCGGATGTCAAGCCCAAGGATATAGTCAGCGTTGATTATGTAACCGGTGCCCAGGGCAGCAGTGTTGCCAGGAATATCAGCGTGGAAAGGCCTGAGGATAACCAGGCCATGGGAGAGGGCACGGCCTTGGACGAAGAGCTTAAGCCCCTAGCTGCAGGTGATGTTACCCTTCCCCAGGAAGAAGCTGCCGAGGATAATATTAAGCAGTAAAATACCAAAGCCAGGGAGTAATTTTTAAGAGAAGGCAGGGCTTCTACCCTGCCTTTATTTTATGGCTATCTCTAATCTTAAGGATATAAAGCTGGTTATCTTTGATCTGGATGGTACTTTAGTAGATGCTTATCCGGCCATAATCAGCAGTTTTAATCATACCCTGCGCAGGTTAGGCTACCCAGGGCAAGATAAACTGACTATCCGCAGGGCAGTAGGCTGGGGAGACAGGAATCTGCTTGGGCCTTTTGTAAAAGCAGCCCAGTTGGATAAGGCCCTGTCTATCTACCGCCAAGACCATAAGAAAGCCTTATTATTAAAGTCCCGGCTTTTTCCGGACGCAAAGAAGGTCCTTGCCCGTTTAAAAAAATCCGGTTACAGGCTTGCCGTAGCCAGCAACCGGCCTACCAGATTCTCTTGGATTCTGATCAGGCATCTGGGCCTGGATGTATATTTTGATTATGTGCTTTGCGCAGATAAACTAAAAAACATGAAGCCTCATCCGCAAATCCTGCGCAGGATTATATCCAGGTTCTCCTTAAGGCCAGAGGATACGCTCTATGTTGGAGATATGACTATAGATGCCCAGGCAGGCAGGCGCGCCAAGGTCAGGACAGTAATCGTTACTACCGGCTCAAATACTAAAACAGAAATCCGCAAGGAGCACCCTTATCGTATTATCCGTAGAATAGCGGAATTGCTGGAAATACTATAGGGCCTGTTTTTGCTTTTTGCTTGACAGGCCAGGCAATTTTCTATATATTAAGTAAGACTAAGGAGGAAAAATGAGAAAACTTATCCTGTTTACCTTTATAGCGTTAGTTGTGTCTTTTGGCTTTTCTTATGCCCAAGGTGCGAAACCTAAGGTTATCCTGCTTATCTCTGAGCAGAACATCGAAGGCCCGCAGCGCGCCTGGTGGGCGAGCGAAGTGGATTTATCCGCAAGCGAGGCTGCGATTGCCAGGAGGCTTATCGCCCAAGGATATGAAGTACTGGAACCGGCTGCGCTTACGAATATAATTAAGCAGAGGCCGGCTTTTCGTATACTGGCTTTATCCGAACAGGAATCCGTAAAATTAGGAAACCTCTCTAAGGCGGATTATGTGCTTTTGGGTAAGGCCATAGCTTCTGCCGGGGCTAATGTCCCGCAGTCGAGCATGCGTTCATGTTTTGCGAATCTTACTGCCAAGCTGATCAGGGTAAAGGATGCTAAGATCATTGCGTACCTGGATGCCTCGGGTAATTCGGCGCATATGGATGTTATTACAGGAGGAAGGGAAGCCTTGTCTTCCACGGGAGATAATTTGGCCGGCAGGTTAATAGAGGCCTTGAATAAAGAAGGAGGAAAGTAGCATGAAGAAATTATTATTTATTATCAGTTGCGGTTTCTTAGCTATTAGCCTGACAGGTTGCGCATCTTTGATGCAGCCTAGTGCGCAGGTGGATAATAACGCCGGCGCAGCCAGCCTCCCGCCGTAT
>CAZKQC010000010.1:0-17636 GCA_964554825.1 uncultured Planctomycetales bacterium | reverse complement strand
GCATAACCTTGTCTCTAACTTCCGGCATCATATTTATAATAGCACTTTTATGGGATCTTTCCATTACAAATATGATATCAGACCTCTTAAGGATATCTTTATTTATATTTTTGCCTATATGGCCAGACACATCCATGCCCTCCTGCCTTAACAGCTCTCTGGTCTCCTCGGTCGCGCCTAAGCCGCCGGACATCATCCCTGCGGACAATACTTCCACATCAAGGCGTTTAGCCTCTTTTAATTTCTTTGTTAAAAGCGCGCTCGCCATCACCGAACGGCAGGAGTTACCCGTGCAGACAAAAAGTACCGTCTTTTTATTGGCTACCTTTTCGATCTCCTCAGTCTTCAGGGTTCCTTCCCTCAACACTTGAAAACAACAAGCAGAGGTCAGGTCCACGACCGTAGACTCCACTCCAATTTTTGTGGGACCGGAGTCTATGGCAAGGTCGACTAAGCCCTGCAGGTCTTTTATCGCATCAGCAAATTTTATCGGCGCAGGCCGACCGGTGAGATTTGCCGAAGGGCATACTACAGGCACCCCGGCAGCACGTATTACCTGTAAGGCTACCTCATTATCCGGCATGCGTATGCCGATATTACCTTTATCCTTTGCCTTCAGTATCAGGGTCAGCGGGCCAGGCCAGAATTTATCCGTAAGTTTATAGGCGCGGGTAGGTATATCTTTGGCAAACTCGGTGATTTCGTTTTTGTTGTCTATATGCAAAGAAAAGGGCTTCTCTTTGGGCCTCTGTTTTATCTCGTATAATTTATTCAGCGCCTTCTCATCCAACATATTAGCAGCAATGCCATAGACTGTCTCCGTGGGGATAACCACCAGCCCTCCGCCGGCCACAATATCCGCCGCCTCCCTGATATGCTGCGGCTGGGGGTTAAAATTATCTACCTTAATTACCCTAGTTACCTTCATAACCTAATCTTGGCCTTAATTATCTTACGGCGCATATCATTTCTGTGTTTAATCAACTTTGATTCTATCTTCTTATCACTCGTGCCTAAGATCTGCAGGGAGAAAATGGCGGCATTCTTAGCCCCGGATTTACCGATTGCCATAGAAGCTACCGGCACTCCCGGAGGCATCTGCACCGTAGATAAAAGCGAGTCTATTCCTTTTAAACTTTTTGTCTCTATCGGTATACCGATCACCGGCAGAGTAGTATGCGCTGCCACCACCCCTGCCAATGCCGCAGCCCCGCCTGCGGCAGCAATAAAGACCCTGGCCCCTTTCCTGGAAGCAGACTCTACATAATTCACCAGCTCTTTAGGAGTACGGTGCGCAGATAAAACCTTCGCCTCAAAAACCACTCCGAACTCTTTCAATAATTTAATCGTTTCGCTCACTATCTCTAAATCGGAGACACTCCCCATAACAATAGCAACCGCCGGTCTCTTCATATGACCTCCTCTTATAACAAGGCCTTCCTTCCTATGTCTCTGCGGTAATGCGCGCCTTCAAAGCTGATTTTCTCTACCGCCTTATAACTCCTGTCAATCGCTTCTTTAATATTAGCTCCCAATCCGGTAACTCCCAGGACCCTCCCCCCATTAGTCGAGTATCTTGTTTTTTCCCTGGTAGTGCCGGCATGAAAAACCATCACATCCGGCATCTTTGCTGCTTCCTCTAAACCGAAGATCTCTTTCCCTTTTTCATAATTACCCGGGTAACCTGCGCAGGCCATGACTACGCAGACAGCAGCGCGGCTATCCCAGCTTAAGCCGCCCAGCCTGGAGATCTTATTCAGCCTCTCCTCGCTTGCCGCTAACATCACCTCTAATAAATCCGAGCGCAGCCTGGGCAGTATAGCCTGGGTTTCAGGGTCACCGAAACGCACATTGAACTCTAAAGCCTTAGGCCCCTCCTCGGTAAGCATGATCCCTGCGTACAAGGCGCCTTTATAATCTATGCCTTCTCTGGCTAAACCTTCTATGGTGCGATAGATAACCTTATCCATTACCTCCTTAAACACCTCGCTGCTTACCACGCTAGCCGGAGAATAGGCGCCCATGCCTCCTGTGTTCGGGCCCTGATCATCATCAAATATTCTTTTATGGTCCTGGCTTGAAGCCAGAGGAATGACTTCCTTGGAATCAGTTATGACGATAATAGAGGCCTCTTCTCCCCGGAGGCAGTCTTCGATAACAACTCTCCTGCCTGCATCCTGGAAAACCTTATCCTCCATAATTGATTTTACCGCTTCTATTGCCTCAGATTGATCTTTGGCTACTACTACTCCCTTGCCTGCGGCGAGCCCGTCTGCCTTGACTACGCAGGGAGAGTTCCTCTTTTTTATATAATCCTTTGCTTCTTGGGCGTTGTCAAAAATCCTGAATCCTGCGGTAGGAACCCCGTATTTTGCCATCAGCTGCTTGGCAAAAACCTTGCTGGCCTCTAATTGCGCTGCTTTTTTATTAGGTCCGAAGACCTTCAGCCTATGATTATTAAAATCATCCACAACCCCCAGGGCAAGAGGTATCTCCGGGCCTATCACGGTAAAATCTATTTTTTCCTTACGGGCAAAATTCACCAGGCCCTTTATGTCATCCGCCTTTATATCTACGCATTCGGCGCATCCGGATATCCCGCCGTTACCTGGAGCGCAGAAAAGCTTATCCAGGAGGCTGGACTGCGCAATCTTCCAGGCAAGGGCATGTTCCCTGGCGCCTGCTCCAACTAATAATATCCTCACGTACTTACTCCAACTTTGTCCCGTCCCAAGGACAGAATTTATAGGCTCCGTTTAACTTCTGATTACATGTAGGGCAGATCTTCTGCGGGATTAGCGAAGTTAAAGGCATATCCCATTTGAACTCCCTGCCTCCGTCCAGCAGCACCGAGAATGTTCCCTTCTGCTTGGCATTAGCCATCTCCGCCCCGCCCCTGTCCTGCGCAGGAAAGACAAAAAAATACATATTCTGGCCCATCGGCCCCAGGACATTAGCCAAGACCGGCTTCATCGCTGCGAGGAAACTCATGGTATCCACGCTAATCTCATTATCAGAAAGCGGCAGGTATGTATTCCCGTTTCTGTCCTTCACCTTGACGCTTGAACGCACCTCTGCCTCGCCTCTGTAGGTAATGCCTGTGGCGCTACTCGTCCTTCCGTCTACAACCGCAATAATGGTATAAGGCCTAAATACCGCGAGCACCTTTTCAGCCTGGTCCGCGGTGATAGTGGGATTCTGGGTAAAGCTTAACTCCCAGTATTCCTGCGGTATCCACCAGACAAAACTCATGTCACCGGCGCGTTCTGATTTCTTCTGCGTTTCCTGGATCAGCGCGTTAAGCTCCTGCCTCTGGTCCAGTGCAAAAACAAAACCTATTCTGCTAAAAAATAAAGCCGCCAGAAATACAAAAAACATGACCTTCAATCGCATAAACCTTGGCATCTCCCCCTCCTTAAATTACCTCAACCCTTCCCTTACCTTTTACTACCCGACCGATAACCCAGGATTGCAATTTGAGCTCTTTAAGCTTAGCTATAATATCCCCCCTGGCCTTGGGCCTTACAATTAAAACCATGCCTATGCCCATATTCAGCGTACGGAAGATCTCCTTATCCTCGATATTGCCCTTACTCTGAATGAGGCGGAATATCTGCGGTATAGGCCAGGAACCTTTATTTATCTCTACATCCACATCAGCCGTAAGGATGCGTGAGATCTTATCGTAAAACGCGCCTCCGGTAATATGAGAGATGCCGCTGATCTTATCTTTGGTATTGCGCAATAGATTAAGTACAGGCTCGACATAAATACGCGTAGGAACAAGCAATTGAGCGCTCATGCGTTTTAATTCAGCTCGGGAGAATACCTTTCTTACCAAAGAATAGCCGTTAGAATGCAGCCCGCTTGAGGCCAGGCCTATCGCTATATCCCCTGCCTGAATGCGGGAACCGTCAATAATTTTTTCGCGCTCAACCACGCCTACGCAGAAACCGGCTATATCATACTCCCCTGTCTTATACATACCGGGCATCTGCGCAGTTTCTCCCCCGACCAGCGGACACCCCGCCTGGATACACCCCTGATTCAGGCCTCTTATCACATCCGTTAAAATATCCTCTCTTACCTTACTGTAAGCGATATAATCCAGGAAAAAAAGCGGCCTGGCCCCGGTGCAGAGTATATCATTGACGTTCATCGCTACAGCGTCAATACCTATCGTATCGTGCTTGCTTGCCAAAAGAGCTACTTTTAACTTTGTGCCTACGCCGTCAGCAGAAGAAACTAATACCGGATCCTTGAATTTCTTTGTATTAAATTTAAAAAAACTACCGAAACCGCCTATACCTTTTAGAACCTCGGGACTAAAAGAGCTGCGCACCAGAAATTTAATCTTCTTCTTGAAAACCGAAGCTGCCGCAATATCTACCCCTGATTTCTTATAGGTTAACCTGGCGTTCATAAAATCTCCCCCTGTCCGCAGCAACGCTCTTCAAGCGAGAATTTACCGTGTTTCTTCTCTGCCCTCAATGGATATTTACCCGTCCAGCAGGCCGCGCAGTAACTATCCTTAGGATGCTTTAAGCAGCCCAGCATGCCCTCAAGGCTTAAGTACCCCAGACTATCTACTTCCAGGTAGCGCCTGATCGCATCCAGGCTCTCATACCTGTTGGCTATCAGTTCCGAGGCGCGATGGAAATCAATCCCGTAAAAACAGGGGAACCGGTGCGCCGGGCAGGATATCCTTAAGTGGACCTCTTTAGCCCCGGCCTTGCGTAAGTTACGCACGCGGATCTTGGAGGTAGTCCCGCGCACGATGGAATCGTCAACAACAATAATGCGCTTATCCTTTAACACTTCTTTCAAAATATTAAATTTTACCCGCACCCCCAGGTCCCGGGAGTCCTGCATAGGCTGAATAAAAGTCCTGCCCACATAGTGATTGCGAATAATACCCATTTCAAGCGGTATCCCGGACTCCTCGGAATACCCAAGGGCAGCGGAGAACCCGGAATCAGGGACAGGGACTACAAGATCCGCATCCACTGCATGCTCCCTGGCCAGCTGCTCGCCCAGCCGGCGCCTGACCAGATGAACGGTCTGGCCAAAAACAATAGAATCAGGACGCGAGAAATAAACATGCTCAAAGGTACAGAAAGATCTTTCTTGCGCCTTAAGCTCTTTGGGCTTTATAGAGCGCATCCCCTCTTTGCTGATAAAGACGATCTCTCCGGGCTCAACCTCACGCACCAGCTTTGCGCCTACCAGGTCAAAGGCGCAGGTCTCCGAAGCCAGGCACCAGGAATTCCCAAGCCTAGCCAGGCACAACGGCCTAAAACCCATAGGATCCCTTACCCCTATAAGATATTTATCGTTCATCAGGAGCAGCGAGTAGGCGCCTTTGATCCTTTGAAGAGCGTAAACCAGGCTCTGGCGCAGGTCGTTCTCCTTTGACCTGGCCATCAGGTGAACGATGAGTTCGGAATCAGTGGTAGTCTGAAATATCGAGCCTTCCTTCTCCAGATACTGACGCAGCTTGAGCGAATTAATAAGGTTGCCGTTATGCGCAATGCAGATTGTACCTTTGGCATAATCTATTAAAAGAGGCTGAGCGTTCTTAAGCACGCTTGAGCCGGTAGTAGAATAACGCACATGGCCTACTGCCATATCCCCCTTTAATTTACCCAGGACCTCGGGGCTAAAGACATCGCTGACCAGCCCCATATGTTTATGTATGGACAAAAAACCCTTATTGCCGGTCACGATGCCGCAGGCCTCCTGGCCGCGGTGCTGAAGGGCATAAAGCCCCAGATAAGTAAGCCAACTTGCCTGCTTGTTGTTGGAAATTCCAAAAAGCCCGCAATATTCTTTCGGCGTATCGTTATAAATTCTTCCTGGCATATTCTACTCCGTTCCTGAAAATCATCATCCCGTCACCCTCGCGTTTCCTGCCGGGGGATAACCTCGGGCGTTGCGAAACCTGTATGTGTCTCTCCGGGTGAGGCATCAGCCCTAATATGCGTCCGCTCCTGTCACTTATACCTGCGATATTGCCTTTTGAGCCGTTAGGGTTACCAGGATAGCCGCTTAAGCGCCCGGCGCTATCGCAATAACGAAAGATAATCTGTTTATTTACCTTGAGCCTGTTTAAAACCCCGGCGGTTGAAGTAACAAATTTTCCTTCTCCGTGCGCCACCGGCAGATAAATCGCTTCCTCGATACCCTTTGTCCAGACGCAGGAGCCCGAAGGTTTTAAATAGACCCAGCGGTCCTCGAACTTATTCGAATCGTTGATAATCAGGCTTGACTCCTGGACGAGCCCATTGTTGCCGGGCAGCAGCCCGCTCTTGGCCAGAATCTGGAAACCGTTACAGATACCGATAATCAACTTACCTTCGGCAATAAACTTACGAATATCTCCTATTAACTTGAATCTCAATTCATTGGCTAAGATCCTGCCTGCCCCTGCGTCGTCTCCGTAGCTGAAACCTCCGGGTATAGCCAGGATCCCGTAATCGTTTATATTTTTCTCTTTATTTATCAGCCGGTTGACATGCACCAGATCCGCTTCGGCGCCTGCTTTATAAAAAGCAAAAGCAGTCTCCTTGTCGCAGTTAGTCCCCGCTGTCCTTAATATGCAAACCTTAGGCCTTTTCATAGAATCTATTGATTACCTGCACAACCTCTTTCGGCGTATCGGCGATTTTAAATATATCCAGGTCATAGGGGCTGATGTTTGAGTTCTTGAGCACTTTTTCTTTGAGCCATTTCACCATGCCTTCCCAGTACTCCCTGCCAAAGAGCACTACCGGGAACCTTTGTATTCTCTTGGTCTGGATCAGGTTAATCGCCTCAAAGAATTCGTCTAAGGTACCATAGCCTCCGGGCATAATCACAAAAGCCTTTGCGTATTTCACAAACATCACCTTGCGCACAAAGAAATAATGAAAATCCAGGAGCGTATTGATATATTTATTCGGCTTCTGCTCCATGGGTATCTGGATATTCAGGCCTATAGAATGCCCGCGTGCCCTTTTAGCGCCTTTGTTCCCCGCCTCCATAATCCCCGGCCCGCCTCCGGTAATCACCGCAAAGCCCTCCTTAGCCAGATAATAAGCAATCTCCTCAGCCAGTTTGTAATATTTGTTATTCGGCTTAGAGCGGCTTGAGCCGAAAATAGAAGCTGCCTTGCCCACTTTAGAAAGGATTTCAAAACCTTCCACGAACTCCGACATAATACGGAATATCCTCCAGGTATCCTCACTGGTAAAATCATCCCGCATAATTACATTCTTACGCATAGTATTTCTCCTTAATGAGGCCATAACTTACGGAGCGCCTGCCTGACGGTAAGGCAGGAGGCGAACGTAAGTTATACGGCCGAGTTAATCCCCGTCGCTTTGCTTCGCACTTTTTCGCTTTGCGAAAAAGTGCGAAGCAGCGGGAATCACCCACTACCAACGCAGCGGCCTCTGCCAGGCCTCTTTTAATTCTGCGACAGCTATATCCACGCAGGGTTTATTATCCAGCCCGTAAACCCGAAAATCCCTGCCCTTGCTGACGCAGCCGATAAGTCCAAAATCCACTCCCTCCAAACACCTTTCAAATGCCTTTTGATTTTTTCTCTTCACCTCTACAATAAACCTGGAATTGGATTCAGAAAACAAAATGATATCGTTTCGTAAGCCTTGTGACTTGTGATATGGAACCTCTCCCAAAAACACCTCCGCCCCGAGGCCGCCGCTAAAAGCCATCTCAGCCAGGCAGACTCCGAGGCCGCCCTCCGAACAATCGTGCATCGCCTCTGTTAATCCCAAAGAAGAAGCCTTACTCAAACCTGCAAAAGTTGCCTTAGCCTCCTTCAGGTATACTTTAGGCAGATTATTGCCCAGGCCGCCTAAAATATCATAATAGTGCGAGCCGCCTAATTCATCGCGGGTTAGGCCTACCGCGTAAAGCAGGTCACCCGGGTTTTTGGCATACATAGAAACCGTTTTGTTAATATCCGGCATCACGGCAAGCGCAGAGATTAAAAGCGTGCCGGGTATAGATATGGATTTATGTTTTAACGTATATTCATTGTTAAGGCTATCCTTACCTGAGATAAAAGGGACCCCGAAGCCGCTTGCTATATCATAACAGCCGTACGCTGCGCGCACCAGGCCTCCCAGCCTATCCGGTTTATCGGGATTACCCCAGCAGAAATTATCCAGGATAGCCACTTCATCCAGAGAGCCTCCGACAGCAATAATCTGACGCAAGGCCTCATCTATACAGGAGGCCGCCATCCAGTAAGGATCGATCAAACCAAACCTGAAGTTTATCCCGTTAGAGATTATTATCCCTCTGTTTAAGCCTAAGAGCGGCCTTACCACGCTGGCATCTGAGGGCCCGTCATTAGCAACCCCCACCAGCGGCTTCAATACCGACCCCCCCTGGACTTCATGGTCATACTGCCTGATGACCCACTCCTTTGAACAGATATCATACCGGGAGAGTAACTTCAGCAGGTATTTCGTCAACTCTCCTCCAGCTGGTAATTTAGGCTCCCTGTGTTTAGTCCGGGTAAATACTGCTTTCTTCTGTAGCTTAGGCAGGCCGTCATGCAGGAAATCCATATCCAGTTCGCATACGGCATTACCGTTATAATAAAGCTCTAATTTTTTTGTATCGGTAAACTCGCCTATTACCGTAGCCTCGACATTCTCGCTCTCAAAGAGCCGGATAAGCCTTTCGATATTCTTCCCAGGCACAGACAGCACCATGCGCTCCTGCGACTCAGAGATCCAGATCTCCGTATAGGATAAATCCGCATATTTTAAAGGCACCTTATCTAAATCAACCCTGGCCCCCAGCTCCTGGCCCATCTCTCCTACTGCGCTGGATAGACCTCCTGCCCCGCAGTCAGTAATGGCGTCGTAAAGAGCGCTGTCGCGCGCCTGGAGTATGGTGTCTACCATCTTCTTTTCCTGGATGGGGTTTCCTATCTGTACCGCTCCGCTGGAGACCTTTTCGGATTCATGGGTAAGCTCTCCAGAAGAAAAGGTTGCGCCATGGATACCGTCCCTTCCGGTCCTTCCGCCTACCACCACGATCAGGTCACCGGTTTCTGATTTCTTAAAAGATTTATCCTTAGGCAATATCCCGACTGTGCCGCAGTAGACCAGGGGATTCCCTACAAAGCCTTCATGGAATAATACCGCGCCGTTAACCGTCGGTATCCCCATCTTATTCCCGTAATCGCGCACGCCTGAAACCACGCCTTTCATCACTCTTTTCGGATGCAAGCTGCCCTGCGGAACTTTGCTAAAAGGATAGTCCACCGGCCCGAAACAGAAAACATCGGTGTTAAGGATAGGTTTTGCGCCCAGCCCGGTACCCAGCGGATCGCGGATTACCCCACCTATGCCGGTATTGGCTCCGCCAAAGGGTTCCAGGGCAGAAGGGTGGTTATGCGTCTCGACCTTAAAACAAACATTATATTTATCGTCAAACCTGATGACCCCGGAATTATCCTTAAATACCGAAACGCACCAGGACTTCTTCAGCTCCTTAGTCACCCTCATTATGGTGGACTTCAGGAGATTATTGATGATTATTGTTTTCTTCTTGCCCGGGGTCTGTTCTGTATATTTAATCCTTCCCCGGAAGGTCTTGTGGCCGCAGTGCTCAGACCAGGTCTGGGCAATAGTTTCTAATTCGCAATCCGTGGGATTGCGCCTGAGTTTCTTAAAATAATCCTTAATCTGGCGCATCTCGGGGAGATTCAGGAAAAGCTGGCCAACCCTGCTGATTTCCTGCAGTTTCTTATCGGATGCAGAGAGCAGATCAACGCCGACCAAATTAAAAGAATAGCCGCATCCTAAAAGGGCGCACCGCCCTGGATCTATCGATTTAACAATATGCTGAATGAGTTTATTATAGAGGAGTTTTTCCGAAATGGTCCTTAGTTGCGAGGAGGAGAGCCTGCCATAGATAAGATACTTCTTTGCAGTCTTAACCGAAGATACGCCTTCTATACTCAGGTCCTTTATGCCCTTTAAGATAGAATCCTCTACCGGGTCCATAACTCCCGGGTTATAGGCGACTTCAACGATAAATTGATTTTTTCCTGGGGTTAGCTTACCGCAGCCTGCGTTGATAAAATAATCCTGGCTGATACTGTCCGTTAAAAGGTCTTCGCAGATCCTTTGAGCTTGAGCCTCGGAAATCTCCGCCTCAATATTATAAACCTGGATAAAGCGCACCTCTTTGATGCTGTTAATCCCTAAATCCAGGATATCTTTTTTTATGCCCTCTCCAACAGCGTCAAACTGGGCGGGCTTGTCTTTTATCTCTATCCTATATACCATGGTAATACTTAATCAGAGGCTTATTAAGGGAAGGATAAGCTTAGCTAAAAACTTATAAACCGACCTTTTTGAAAATCTTATTTATATTGCGCAGGTAATAATCCAGGTCAAAGATCTTATCTAGCTCTTTCCCGGAAATAAAACGGCAGAGCTCTTTATCCGCAAGTAAAGACTCCTTGAAATCGATGCCTTCTCTCCAGCTGCGCATCGCATTCCTCTGCACTATGTCATAGGCCCTGGTGCGGCCTAAACCCTTACCCATCAGGCTCAGGAGCACCCGCTGCGAAAAAATCAACCCTTTAGTCTTAACCAGATTGCTGAGCATATTCTCAGGGTAAACCAGCATCCCCTCCACAACCTGAATGAACTTATTGAGCATATAATCCAGGGCTATTGTTGAATCAGGGATAATCACCCGCTCAGCCGAAGAATGGCTGATGTCGCGTTCATGCCAGAGCGCTACGTTCTCCATGGCTACCAGCGAGTTGCTGCGCAGGATCCTGTTTAGGCCGCAGATACGCTCACAGATCACCGGATTCCTCTTATGAGGCATGGCAGATGAACCCTTTTGACCTTTGCCAAAAGGCTCTTCTACCTCACGCACCTCTGTGCGTTGTAGATGCCTGATCTCCAAGGCAAACTTCTCAAGGCTCGCGCCTATGATGGCTAAAGTAGCCATATATTGTGCATATACATCCCGCTGTATGACCTGGGTTGCGATATTTACAGGCTTCAATCCCAGCTTCTTACAGACATACGCCTCAACCTCAGGCTCGATATTGGCATAGGTCCCTACTGCACCGGAGATCTTGCCTACCGCAACCACTTTTTTTGCCTGCACAAGGCGTTCGATATTACGCTTATTCTCATCATACCAGAGCGCAAGCTTAACCCCAAGGGTAGTAGGCTCGGCATGTATGCCATGCGTACGGCCGATGCAAACCATATCCTTGTATTTCTTAGCCTCTTTGGAGAGGATAACGCTTAATTTGTTCAAGTCTTCAAGCAGGATATCCGCGGCAGCCTTAAGCTGTAAACTTAGGGTAGTATCCAGTATATCGGAAGAGGTCAGGCCCCAATGCAGGTATTTGGCATCAGGCCCTATATTTTGTGCCACACACGAGACAAAGGCGACTACATCATGTTGCGTCTTCTCCTCTATTTTCTTTATTTTATTCAGATCAAACCTGGCTCTCCTGCGTACTCTGGGAGGGACAGCTTTGGGGATTTTATTGGTTTTGGCCAGAGCTTCTAAGGTAAGAAGCTCTATCTCAAGCATCGTCTTGAATTTAAACTCATCCTGCCAGATGCCGGACATTCTTGGAAGGCTATAGCGCTCAATCATAAAAACCTCCTTTAGGAACAAATTATTATAGCAGAAAACTAAGCTTTGGCAAATAAAAAACCGGCGAAAAAGAGGTAATTTTGGTTATACAAAAGAGGCGGGTTTTAGGGGATGGTAAAAACAGTTTATCAATCGTCCTGTTCTTTTTCAAAACGTACGCCGCAGGCGTTACATACATAAACCAGCATATCGTCACGCGGCTCTACGAAACGCGTATCATCGCTTCCGCATTCAGGACAGACTGCCGCAGGGTACCATTCAGACATAATTCTTAGTCTTTTTTGGGTTGTATGAGCCTTGATTTCTCATAAATCGCTTTGATTTGTTCTAAATCCAGCGAATAAGAGATTTTCCCGCTAATCATCTCGCTGAAACCTGGAATGTTTTTGTTTATGAAGCCGTTGGAATGCAGGAGGTCGATCTGCTTTTCCAGCTCTGCTATATCCCTTGGGTTATACACCAACCCCTCTACGGTAACCCCTTTAAATTTGGGCCTCTCTCCGGCAGCTATGCCAAGCCCTGAACTCTGGCCTTCGGAATAAAACCATACCTTTCCTGTCCTCGTATCAAGTAACACGGGAACCTGCTTCTTTTCGATCTCCAGTGCCTGCAAAACATATCTGCCGTTTTCATTATCTTTATCGGTTTGGGCTAAGCAGCTTGCGCCTGTCAGAGAACAGATGAAAAATACCAGGATGATTGCCGGCAATAGCATTTTCATATTCTTCCTCCTTATTCCTCTTTCTGCAGCAGGAAATTAAACTTCTTTTCTTTCAGATAAGGCCTGTATTCCTCGTTATTAGCGCCTGACCAGACATAGGTAAATACAAGCGGCCTTGCTTCCTTGCGGTAGCCTTTCTTGGAGACCATAAGCACATACTGGCCCTGGACCATAAAGGTCTCCTCCAGCCAGTCTTTATGGTTAGTGCAGATAACGGCAACAGGCAGCGTTTCCTGGGGCGTGCGCCCGTAAAGTATATTATTTATATAGATCTCGGCGTCAGGAGGTTCAGAGGCCACACTTATAGGAAAGGTCAGGGTAACATCCTCTGTCCTAGGAGGGTTAACATAAGGAACGCTTACGCAGCCTAAGATAAAAATGCAGGAACTTAATGCTATAATCGGGCCTAAAAAATAATTATTTCCGCCGCTATTCAGGCTCTTCATTCTTTTCTTTCTGTTTTTTATCTTCTATATAAGCCTCCGTAGGATTTTGTTTTTGCGGATAAAAATCAGGAAGCGGGCGGCGATCGCGAAGCTCTTTATCTATATCCTGATTTGTAATTTTATTGGCTTCGTTTTTAGGGGTGCTCTTACAACCGTTTATCGCAAAAAGCAGAATGACTAGGCAAGCTAGTTTATAGGCTATTTCTTTTTCCTGTGTCATTATATCGCGTTACCTTAATAATACCCTGCGCTTCCGCCCCAGGCACCAGAGGCATAAGTCATGGTAACCGTATACGGGGTTGTCGCAGACATATTAGGCGTCTTGCCGCTTGCGGTACACCTGGTAGCTGTTCCTACTGTATTGGTTATGGTATAAGCGAAATAATGCGAAGTAGTGCAGGATGTAGGAGCGTCTACATACAGGTCTCCCATGGCAGCCGTATATACGTTATTCTCCTGGTTATAACCCTGCTGCGCGCTGCGTATCTGGCCGAGTATATCCTTGGCCTCTGCCGCCCTTCCTTTTTCAACTACCCTGGTATACTGTATAAAACCTAATGCCCCTAACACGCCAATGATGATGATTACCACGATCAACTCCAGCAACGTAAAACCTTTCTTCATTTCATCCTCCCTCGCGTTAATAATCTATGTTTGATTATACCTCTAAAAAAGATAAAAACAATAAGGAAATAGGGTTGCGGGCTTTAACTTGCGGCTTTAAGTTATGAGGCGGTTAGGAGGTTGGCTTTGCAGAAATAAAGGAATCTACTGAATTTATTATCGTTTTCCTGCCTTCTTCGCTCAAATCTGTAAACTTAATACCTGTATCTAAAATATGCGGGCTGCTTTCGTTTGGGTTTCTCTCTTTGAACCAGGTTATTTCACCCCTGCATTGAATAGGCATAGGTTCGCGCGACAGAGATAATTCCAATTGTATTGGTGTAGCAATAGGCAGTTTATCTCTGAGCATTAATCTCACTCCGCCGGCACCGATATTGATTATATCTGAATTAAACGCTAAGATCCTCAAATCGGAAAATACCGCCATCCTGCAATCAACCCTGGTTCGGGGGAACGCCCTTCTCTCTTCCATGATCTTTCTCCTTTTTTCTTAATTATGTAATTATAACCCCAAATAAAATACAAGGCAAGAAAAAAAACGCCTCCGGAAACCGTTTTCTTTAAAGAAGAATTCCGCATTGAATACGCACTTTCATTAAAGTATACTTATAAGTGAAGTATACCTTACCGATAAAGCCAACCCCATCGTAAGATGGGAAACGGAAAGCCACGGGTCGATAAGGCGATAGACGCATAACGTTCGCCAGTCTTAATATCGATAGCCGGGTTGCCAAAATAAGGGAAAAAGGCAGCCCGGTTTTTTATTATAACGCCTCACTATCACAGTATCTTTATGTTAAACAAGAAACTAAGGACAACTATAGCAAGCTTATTAACTGCGGTCAGCCTGCTTTTTTACACCCTCCCGCTTGAAGCACGGCCTGCCGAAGATATGGTAGGAGGGGTAAAAAATACTAACACCATGCCTGCTTCCAGGGAAGCCTGGCAGCCGGCGAGCCAACGCATTCTTTTTGATCTCCCGGCCCCAGAACAATCCGGTGCTGCCCCTACGCTTCTTCCCACAGGAGAAACGGTAAATCAACCCGGGCCCACGCTTGCAGCAACGGCCACACCCGGAGGTAGCACGGCCGGACTTGAAATTACCATCTCGGGAGCGGGAAACCCTGCCTATAAGAACACACCCATTACAGCTACTCGGCCTACGGGAGGCCTGACTCAGGATATTGATACGCTGGGATCGCTTCCCTTCGCAGAGATCAGATGCGACGGGGCAACTGCCCAGAAGCTTCAGGATTTTATATCTAATGCCAAAGACGACGCGCTAACATTACTTGGCGTCACTATTGCGGCAGATACCGTAGTCTTTACCGTAGGCGCAACAAGAGCGACGCCGCAGAATCTGGCACAATTTCAAGAATTCGTGCGCCAGGCTGAAGCAATAGCCGGGCCGATAGAAATATTCTTTACAAAACCTCCTACTGCCGGAGCAGCGGGAGAACACAGGATAGTCGAAGGAGTGCACCAGATATGGTTAGGCCTAAAATACAACAATTTTATAGGAGCGCACGAGGTAGGCCATGCTATTACTTCCGGGTTAAGGCCGGAGATGGCCAAGCTGGGAGAATTAAAGGACGCCTTCCAAACATACGTGACTAATTTCGGGCTTGCCCGCCAGTCAGAGATAGAAGCTAACCAGATCGCCTATGAATTCTGCAAATCCGTCGGTGACTGGCCAGGGGCAATAGCTGCCAAGACCATGCAGATAGCCGAACGGCTGTACCTAATGCCGATTGCAAAAGCCATTCAATATACCGTACTAAAATACGCCACACCTCTGGCAACAGCCGGGATGCTGGGGTGGATGGCCACCAACCTCACCGGCTCCACAGGACGCGACCGTGACGGCGATATACTGATGAGCTCCGGCGGTTACTTTGACCAGGATATCGCAAACACCATACAGTCGTTACAGTGCCCAACGGACACCTCAAAGACTTATACGCCGGTAGTCATCCCCAGCCTGGAAAGAGTAAGCGGGCAGATGGGGCTTAACGTAACGCTGGTAAGGGCAGACGGCTCTTCTGTGCAGGTAAACTCTGGGAATTCCTACGAGGTAAAACACGAAGTGAGGCAGGCAGGTATCCAAGCAGTAACTTTAACCAGAGACGGCAATAATATTTACATACACCCCGCACCACCGGCGCATTAAGTGAGTTCTTTATTTATTTCTATCGCTACCAACTCTGACTTCTTAACATGCCTATGGTTATATAGATCAAGATAGACGCAAGGAACAAAACGATAAAGGTAATCAGGAGGATAAACCACCACTTCTGGCGGAAATCTTTTAAACAGCTCGGACAGGGTATTCTTATTTTATTTTATTTTCAATTCTATCTATTTTATCTTCGACTGCATCAATTCGTGTTATTAAATACTCTAACTTTAATTGGAAGCTATTAACGGCATCCTTAAAGAAAGGGAAATTTCTATAAATTACTTCTTTGGCTGCACGATTCTCTATCCGGTAAACCAACCAAATAATAAATAGAAATGTAACTATGGGAAGAATAAGAAATATCGAAAGGGACATATTCGATTGCATGTAGGCTCCCCATTGTTGCAATGTAATCATTAATAATCTGGTAAAGCGTCTAATCAAAATATCAACCATCTCTTTACCTCCTTGTTATTTTAAAATCTTGCTGTATGCTATAATAAAATAATTATACCACAAAAATAAAAAAGCGGAGACAATTGTAACTTCTTATCTCCGCTTTCTTCCTTTTATTCTTTATCTTGTAGCCTGATTATATTTTCACCGGGTTCTTTGAAAAACCCTTCTGGTTTAGCATCTTTCCACTTCGTACCGCCTGCTCCATACTCTACGCGCTGAAGTCTTCCTGTTACCTTGTTAAAACGAAATGTTACTGTGCCATCCCTGGCAGATTGATAAACCTCATATTTTTGTAAGGTACTAGCAAGGACGCAATAAAGCCCGATCAAGAAAACTATAATCAAAAGCAATGCCTCTTTCCAGGTCATATTAACCCCCTTCTCTAAAACTCTACAAACTTCTCACCCTTTGCGGTAGTTGTTATTGTACTCCTTAATATGGTAAGAAGTCAAATAAAAACCCCCGCTAAATTGTGCGAGGGTTGGTCTTGGTCCCGCTGCGCGGGATTTCACTAGCTGTGCGCCTGCGGCGCACATTATTGAGTTCAATTGGCCGACTTCGTCGGCACTCTCTACACAAGTCGCCCGCATTGAGCGGGCGACAGTTAAAATTGGTTGCGGGGGCAAGATTTGAACTTGCGACCTTTAGGTTATGAGCCTAATGAGCTACCAGGCTGCTCTACCCCGCGAAATGATTATAGACCCAAAAAACTTAATACGCAATCTATTCTTTTCCTTCGGGAATTATTCTTATGGGGACCTCGCCCTTGCGCACCACTCCCATCTTGTCCCGGGCGATCTTCTCCTGATAGACAGGATCGCCTGCGATACGCACCAGCTCCTGCTGCAGGATATAGTTTTCTTTCTTCAGGCGTATAATCTTTTCTTCTAAATCGCGACTTTTGTCCCGCAGCTCCTGCAGCTTGGTGTAGCCGGGGAGGAATATTATCAATAAAAGGACTGCGGCACCAAAAAGCCAGAACGCCTTCTTTAATATCATCTCTTCCAGCTGTTTCCCGCATACACCGCTTTGGAACCCAGTTCCTCTTCGATGCGCAGGAGTTCATTATACTTACAGATACGGTCAGTGCGCGAGACTGAACCGGTCTTAATCTGGCCTACTCCGGTGGCTACTGCCAGATGCGCGATAGTTGTATCTTCGGTCTCACCTGAGCGGTGCGAGATAACCGCCTTGTAATTGTTGCGCTTTGCCATACTGATTACTTCCAGGGTCTCGGAAAGCGAGCCGATCTGATTGACTTTCACCAGGATTGCGTTTCCTATCTTCTCGGCAATACCTTTTTTGAATATCCCGGGGTTAGTCACGAATATATCGTCGCCTACCAGCTGCAGTTTATATTTCAACTCGGCAGTCATAGCCTTCCAGCCTGACCAGTCGTGTTCAGAGAGCCCGTCCTCTATCGAAAGAAGCGGATATTTACTCTGCCATTTTGCATAGATAGAGGTCAGTTCAGCGCTAGTCTTCCTTGAATTCTCAAATTGATAGCTATCTTCTTTACTAAATGAACTGGCAGCGCAGTCTAATGCCA
>CAZKQC010000009.1:0-19357 GCA_964554825.1 uncultured Planctomycetales bacterium | reverse complement strand
CACTATAGAGGCGTTTTGGATCATCTAATAATATTATAGCATTAAAATAAGAGTTCTCGCAAGATTAAATCTTCTAACATGTTAGCCGCATAGCAAACACCCGCAATGCCTAATCTTCCTTCTCGAACGTATCCAGGCTTTTCTTGATGGTCAACTGACGGTCAGTTGCCGAACTTACGCTCTGTTCCCTGTCAGGGAGAACTGTTTTCTTAGCGTAAGCTGCTCCTGAATTAGTATCCCGGATAATACGCGGGGTAATAAACACTATCAGCTCCCTGTCCGTATCCTTGGTTTTATTTTTGTGTCTGAATAAAATCCCCAAAATAGGGATATCGCCTAAAATAGGAAGCTTGCTTTCTGCTACCTGTTTATCGGTATGGATAAGACCTCCCAGGACTATGGTCTCTCCGTCACGTATCTTAACTATGGACTTTGTAGTCCTGACCTCTGCGTCTGCCTGACTGTCGGCAAGGGCGCTTGTGCTGGTTACGCTCGATTTTGGATTGATAACCAGGGTGATCTCATTAGTCTCCATATTGACCTGGGGAGTGACTCTGAGATAAATACCTACGCCTTCCTTAGTAAGCGCAAGGTCAGTAGACCGGATATATTTAAGGTCAGTGGTAGTGCCGCTGGAGGTAGTCTCTGTTGTCTGCTCATACCCGACTACCTCGTCTTTAGTAACCGAGATCTCGGCAACCTCGTTGCTTAGGGTAAGAAGCCTGGGCCTGGCTAAATACTTGGTATCCGTCTGGGTCCTTAAAAAATCCAGCGCCTTCGTATAGGAGTGCCCCAGGGTTACGCTGCCTTCCTTACCCCATTCTGCCGATGCCCCGAAATAATACTGCGAGCCTCTCTTAAGCCATTCTCCCGGAAGCTGTAAGGTAAAGGGGTTCTTTCCGAAATCAAAACCCAGCTTATCTACGACATTTTTACTTACATCCAGCACCTCTACGTCAAGCATTACCTGAGGCTGAGGTACATCCAAAGAGGCGATTACCTTTTCGATCTGCGGGAAATGGCTTGGTATATCGGTAATAACCAGGCTGTTGGTCTTGGGGTCTTCGCTGATTTTGCCGTTTGCGCTTATAACCTGTCTTAGAGAAAAAACGATATCCGCCCCATCCGCAGGAGAGGTCGCCATCAGGGTATTCTTTTCTGTTTCTAGCTTAGAACTGGGCACGCTGCGGTATTTCAAGGTAAAGACCTTGGTGATAGTCTCTATCTCCGGCTTACCCCAATCCTTTACTATAAATATGCTCGTCTCTTCGTCCAGGTCGTAAGAGAGGTTGTTCGCCTTGAATATCTTATCCATCGCTTCCTGGATAGGGACATTATCCATATACAAGGTAACCTGCCTGTCCTGAACCGCCTCTGAGGCAATGAAGTTTAATCCCGACTGGATAGAAAAAATTTTCAGGATGTCTTTCAGGCGGGCATCCTGAAAATCCATGGAAATAGTAGGCTGCACCCTGGAAAAAAGAAGGTCTTGCTGGGCCCAGAGCCTGCCAAAACACGCAAAAAAGAATAAGATAAGTACAGAAATTCTGGTATTATTTTTCATCAATTCCTCCCTCTAGTTTTGAATGGACGAGCCTAGAGCTAAGCATGCCCGGAGAAGTTAGGTTATATTGCTGGCCGTCAAAAGATAAAACCACGCCTTCTTTATTTATATCCATAATGCGCACCTCATCTATCGTGTCGCCTACCCGTAATACCTTATTATTCAAGATTACCTGGGGAAAATTTCCGCCCCAGATTAACCCCTGTATTGTCAACGGCGGCAGGGGCCTTACCTCGACCTTCTCCTCTATAACCGGCTCCTTTATTTCCTGCCCTCCGACAAAGGGATCATCGAGATCTTCCGCCTTATATTCTACTTTTTCCTGCCTCAGGGGGTTAGCCGCAGGCGCGGGTTCTTCTGCCCCTGCCCGAACAGGAAAAAAGACGCCGGCTATAACAAGAAAAGTAATCAGGTATATGTTTTTTTCGGCTATCATCTTTAATTTTTTAAGGAAACCGCGCTTATCGTAAGACTCACTATAAGGTTATATTTACTCTCCGTTGCAGGGCCCTTCTCTACGGGTTTTATGATAACCTTATCGATAAAGAAAACCTCATTGGAATTTTCTATATTACTTATAAATTTTCCTACCGCATGATAGCTATCTACGCCTATAGTCAGGTCAAAGGGGTATTTTGTGTAAACCTGGCGGTTTTCCTGTCCCCGCGGGCTAATCGCAATGATCTTTACGTTAGAATCCCTGGCGATATTACTAATAGTATTTACCATCAGCGAAGAATCCTTTTTATTGAAGAAATTCTTGTAGGTATTGAGCCTTTTCTCGGCCTGCGCAATAACACCCAGGACTTCATTTTTCTTCAACTCCGAATCTTTCGCTCCCCTGAGCAGCTCCAGAGACATGTTTTGTCCTTTATAAATATTGACTACAATAATCAGGGTCAATAAAATCACCGCCGCATTCAGCAGTTTGTTTCTATATTTATTAAGTATGGCTAAGGATTCCGTCATTTTTTATCCTTATAGCTCCTGCAGTAGATTGAAAAATGAGTCATGTTCACTTCCTTTACTTTCCCGTAATCTACGGATAAGAGGCCTATATCTTTAAAATACTGGCTAAGGACGGAATTTTCTTTTAAGCGCGCAAGAAAACTATTCACTATCTCTATCTCTTTATCGCTATCGCCAAGATAAGCAGTGCCGTAAAGCATGAGCTCCGACTTACCTTCGTCATTCATAAAAGAAAACTCCTCCAGCCGCACCTCTTTGGACAGGGACTTTGGTATAACCTCCAATACCTTGGTAAAGTATATCTGCTTTTTCAGCAGGTCTTCCATTGTCTTTGTTTTAGTTTTATACGTCTCCTCTATCGCAACTAGTTCATCATAACTTGTATCCGCAGATACGGTAGAAACCGCCGGCCGCATGGATCTTATATTCTTAATCTGGTTTTCCAAAGGTACGATCCTATATCTGCCTAACATCACCACTATAAGACCCACTCCCAGACAGATCAAAGGGATCGCCAGCTCGGATTTAAAACGCAGGAATATCGGCGAGGCCTCGGCCTTTGATTCGCTGCTCACTTTCTTAATCGATTTTTCTTTGGCTACCAGAAGATCTATTTTAACTGCGTTGCTAACCTTGGCAAGGGAAGTGCAGTAACCCTTGATAAAAGCCGAGGAAAAAGAAACCGGCCTGCCCACGCATTTGTTAATATTGATAAACTGAATCCCCAGGCCTATCTCCTTGATGAAAACCTCCAGGTCCTGGCGATAATCCCTGTCCATCACAAAGAAAACCTTACCGATATTCTTTAACGGGAAGGTACGGTCATAATAATCGAGGGATACGCGTATCTCTCTTTTAAGCCTCTCTATGGCCATCCCCTGCTGCGGGCCTCCGGGGCTGGCTACTCTCTGGGAATCGCTGATAAAAGGTATATCCCTGCTGAATAAAGGAAATCCGTCTTTGATAACCACAAAATTAATCTCATCTTCTTCGACAAAGTCTATATTTACCACGGCAATAGGGTCCTTTTCCCTTATACCGCCCAGCGTCAGAAGCCTCAGGGCGCTGAACGCAGAATATTCCACTGCCGTAACCTTCATCCCTATCTGCTTGAATACATTAAGGTATTTATCCAGGGCGTCCTTCTTGATGCCTACAAAAAGTACGTAATTTTTTCTGCTGGCTTTATCGGTAAAAAACTGGAAATCGGATACTAAGTCTTCCACCTTAAAGGGTATATACTTCTTAACCTCAAAACTCATAGCGCCATAAAGCTCCTGGCGGGGAAGGATCGGCATTTCAAAGTTACGGATAATCAAGTCCCTGCCTGAGAGGCTTACCGTTATCTCCTGGTTTTCTATCTTGTTTTTCTTAAGCTCTTCCTTAAGATAGGGGGGCATCTTGACTTCCTCCGGCACCTTATCTTCGGAAAATTCACCCTTTGAAATATCAGCGCGGATAATGCGGATATTATTGATAGGCTGCCGCCCCTTGCTTTCTACGATGCTTATGATCGAGGGACCGAAATAAATACCCAGAGAATTCATTACTTTTCCCCTGTTTTAGATAAACGCCTCCTGCTGTTGAGCCAGGCGTCAATCTCTTTACGGTCAAACCTCCAGACCCCTCCCACTTTTATGCCGGTAATCTTCCTCTGGTGCAGCCAGTTGTAGATGGTCTGTTTCTTGAGTTTCAGGTAATCCGCTAATTCGTCAATATCGATAAGTCTTGTCATCTATCCTTATCCTCTGCTATTATAAACCACAGTGGTTTTAATTAAAACATAAAAACCTTATATTGTCAAGTGTTTTTTTTCCTATACTTACTTAAACTTACTTATAGTACTACAGCAGCCTAAATTAAAGCATACAATTTTATAATAGACTTACTTATATTATAATAGATTATTAGAGGATATGTTACGGGGTGGTATAGGTGTAGGTTACATTAGCGTTTATTGTCCGTAGACCGGCGGCATCAGGATCGGAGATTGTGATGCTTACGCCATCGAAAGGGATATCGTAATCATAGGCATCGCAGCCGGTGTTATTGCAGAGGGTATAAGGAACTCCGACTGTTGTACCCCAGGCGCCTACTCTTAACTTCTCCATGGCCAGGTTGATCCCTGCCAAGGCTGCATAATAAGCTTTGATGCGGTTTATCTGATGCTGGCTTAAGCGTGATTGAGTTACAACTATATAGGTGGCAATCCCGGCCAGAGATGTCGTTATTAGAAGTGTACCCAGAAGCAATAATAAAACTACGCCTTTTCTGTTAAACCTAAGCATTTTTTCTTAGACTTATCCTGTAGTCTCCGTCAGTCTGCTGCAGTATAACATGGCCTTCGCGGGCAAGCCAACCTAAACTCATAAAAACATTATCCCGTGGCTTATCTATACCCTGTATTAAACCTGACAAAGAGACTTCTCCGTGCTGATCTAAAAAATGCCAGATTTCTCCTGCGACTATTCCTATTTCAGTAATCATTTTGCCTGCCTCCTTTGTCTTATTTTAGAACACCGATAAAGTATGTCAACTACTATTTTTTATTATAGCTACCGCAACGCGGACAGATGGATATCTTGTCTTCTTTAGTATTAACAAAGGTATACGTGCATACGGAACAGAACCAGATGAAACGGGGATCCAAAGACAAATCCTTATCCTTCTGCTTCTTGGTAAATAGCCAAAGGAACAGCGCAATACCCAAACAAAGCGCGGTATAAAATGCTACGGCTAAAGAGAAATCTATGCTGATCATTCGATAAACCGGATATATTTATTTTGTAGAAAGATCTATCTTGACTGTCTGCCAGATATAAGGGGCAAAACCCAGCTGCTGCATAAAAAGATACCTGCTGATATAACGCATGCTTAAGAGGTCTGCCTCAAGGTTACCCGAAGAAATCTTCCTTTTTATACGAATGGATGTATTATTTCCTGCGGGAACGACATTAAACATAAGCTCGATATGAATTACCTGCCTGTCTTTAAAATACAGCGTGACGTGGTAAGGAATTTGAGGATGAAACATGATTACTGACTCTCTCCTTTTAAGGATAGGCAATCCTCGCGTTAAGCTACCCTGCGGGGTAGATTTCTCTTCGTTAAATGCCAGTTCGATGCCCGGCTTTAAATATCCTGCAGGTATCGCGGGTAGCTCCTTAGCGGTTTCCTTAAGCGTCAATACGCCGATCTTGGCGGCAAGAAACTCTCTTATACCGCTACCATAAAAATACCCGGCAGGCAAAGGTTTGATATCAGGCGCCATGCCTTTGAATGAATACACGTCGGTAACATTCATCCTGGGTAACTTTATGCCGAAAGAAAAACCGATCAGGCTGAATAAAGTCAGGTGCCCAAACAAAGACACCAGGATAGTTTTCTTAAGACCCCTTATCTCCATTACTGGTTAGTCGCTATATTTATCTGCGCGATACCTAAATCACGGCAGCTGTCCCAGATCTCAACTACCCTGCCCAAAGAGGCACGCTTATCCGCCTTAATCAGTATAGCCTGTTTTCTCTTAGAGACCTGCGTAAGCATATTCTTCAATTCCGTATTATTCACCACGTTCCCGTTAAAATAGGTAACATTCTCCGCAGATATAACTATCTCTATACTTTCATACTTCACGACCTCGCTGGTTACTGCCTTAGGCAGATTGACTTTTATACCCGGCTGTATCACAAAACTTGAGGTAAGCATAAAGAATATCAGCAGCTGGAATACCATATCTATAAGAGAAGCTATGTCTATCTGTTTTAGCCCGTGTTCCAATTCCATATGCCTCTTAAAACGCATCTTCTCTCTCCTTCAGCTGATTGCCTCCTGTTTCTGCAATAATATTATTCCGTCAAGAAATTGGTCAACTCGGTAGCCGCCTTTTCCATCTCCAGGATAAAGCTATTTACCTGGCTTACTAAATAATTATACGCCACGAAAGTAGGTATAGCGACAATCAAACCTGCCACGGTAGTCAAAAGCGCCTCCCAGATACCCCCTGCTAAATCTCCCGGAGATACCGGATGCAGGGCTACTGTTTTCATCTGAATAGTCTGAAAACACCTGACCATGCCTGTTACCGTGCCCAAAAGACCCAGCAGTGGAGAAATATGAGCTATAGTAGCCAATGCAGAAAGGTTCTTTTCAAGCTTTGGTATTTCGTATAAAGAGGCATCCTCAATGGCTTCCTTGATTTGCTCGCGTGTGCGATCGTATTTCAGGATCCCGGCCTTTAAGATATGTGTGATAGGGCTCTTGATATTATCGCAAATCTGCAGGGCATCCTTTACCTGGTGATGCTTCATTTTATCCAGGATATCTGCCAGAAACTCCTGCGTGTCTATCTTTATCTTGTGCATATGCCAGAATTTCTCAAGAATTATCGCAAAGGCAAAAATAGAACATAAAAGTATCGGCCACATTACCGGACCGCCCGCTAAGAAAACCTGCCATAACCCCATCCTGTATAGATCCATACCTAACCTCCTATTTAGCCTTGCGCGTATTTATCCAATCTATGCGCTCCTTGGCGTATTTAGCCTCTCCTACATTCATGGATATTATCCTTTTGTAAACCTGCATCGCTTCGGTAAAGTTATTCTTATCTTCGTATATAGAACCTACTCTCAAAAGCGCCTTTACTGCCAGATCATTCTTTTCTGAATAAAGATAGGTGACTTTTAAATATTCTTCAATTGCCTCATCGGCCTTGCCTTGTGTTTGCAGCACTTCAGCTATTTTAAACTGGATGTCCGACATCTGCCTTACCGGCACAACCTCCAGGCTCTTGCGGTAAAAAACTACAGCCTGGTCGTAATCATTTTTAGTGCGGTATATATCCGCAATCTTCGGGTAGATTAAATGTCCGAGATTAGGATACCCCTTTTGCGCGCCCTGATAGGTAGAGAGCGCCAGATCCGGCTTATCCTGTTTAACATAAATATCCGCTATGGCAATCGCCGCCTGGCCCGCAAGATCTGACTTGCCCAGCTCTATAGCCTTATTAAAATTAGTTATGGCGTCATCCCAGCGGCTCTCTTCAGAATCAATAGAGCCCAGCACATAATAGGTATCGGTAATAAGGTTGCTTTTCGGGAAATCTTGTATCAGGGAAAAAAAGTACCTGCGTGCCATGGCTAAATCGCTATGCCTGTAATAATACTCGCCCAGCCACCACATAATCTCCGGAGTAAGTCTTGAGTCCGGATATTTGGAACGCAGCATCTTAAATCTGGACATCGCCTCTTTTTCGTTTCCCATCTGATCGTAACAATCCGCTATCTCATACTCCGCTTTTTGCACTAATTCCGTATCCTGGCCGTAAGACCTGATGATCTCTTTGAAGGCCTCTATTGCCTCGGTGAACTTCCCGAGATTATAGAGACTGGTTCCTAAAAGATACACTGCCTGCGCGCGTAAATAGCTATCCTTTAACTCTCCCTGGAATTTAGCAAATATAGCGCTGCTGGATTCATAGTCTTCCCTCTGAAAATAGCTTAAACCAAGGGCATAATAGGCATCGTCTGAAAGCGTGGAATTAGGAAAGTTGTTGCGCAAATTCTGGAAGGCCATAATCGCAGCTTCATAGTTAGAGGCTTTTAAAAAGACGAGCCCCAACTGATACTGAACGTAATCGCTGTAGAAGCTGCCGGGATAATCTTTTAATATGCTGTCGTAAACTTCCGCTGCTTTGTTATAATCTCCTGAGTCCTGATAGGCGTCGCCGATCTGGCATAAGGCCGCTACCTTAACGGTATTATCTCCCGTATTTTTTACTATCTTCTGGAATTCCGCTATTGCCTCCTTAAATTCTCCTACCTTTAGAAAAGACCAGGCCAGTCCGTAGTGTATTTTATCTATGATTTCCTGAAATGAGCTTTCCGAACCGGACTTTGCCAAAGCCTCCCTATACACGCTTATTGCTTCCCGGTAATCAGCCGTATTATACAGCGTATCCGCTCTTCCCAGATAAGACTGGATTAAAGTAGTCTGGTCAGAAGTAGTATTTATCAGTTCGCTGTATAAATTGTTTGCCTCGCTGAATTTTTTGGTTTCAAAAGCCAACACTGCTTCCCCGAGCATTAAGGCATCCCGGTTCTTTTTCTCAAGGAGACCTTTATTCACCTGCTGGAAGGCATCCTGGGCTTCCTTATACTGCTTATACTTCAGATAAGACCAGGCAGCCCCTAGCTTCGAAAGCGCCTTCATTTTTTCTTCGCTTGTGCCTGCGGCTACTTTTGAATATTCCTCAATTGCCTCTTTAAAATTATTAAGGTAATAATCCGCCTCGGCCATATAAAAATACAGGTAGTTGGTTTTGTTGGCATCCTTGGCATAAATTTTCAGGTAAGATGCCAGACGCTCCTTCAGGCCGGAGTAATCCTTGAGATTATATAGGCATTCGATTATCTTAAACGTTGAGTCCTGTGCCTGCGGCTCTTTGGGAAACTTTTCTTCTACATTCTTGAAATACTTCATCGCCTCCTGAAACTTACCCTCCTGGAACAAGCACCATGCAAAAGAATAAGAGGCATAAACAGAATACGCCGACTGCGGAAATTCATCTATAATGATCTTATAATATGCCGCTGCCTTATTGAAGCTATTGCCTTTAAAATGCACTTCGGCAATCCAGTAAATCACGGCATCCCTGATATCCCTTGCCGCGGGATTATTCAGGAGTTCTTCAAATTTAGTCAGGGCATCGAGAAATTTACCCTGGCGGAAATAACACTGCCCGATCAATAAGTTTACTTCCCCGGCCCTTGGGCTAGCCGGATAGCTCTGCAGGAAACGTTCCAACAGGCCTAAGCTCACTTCATAAAAACCGTCCTCGAACGCCTTTTTTGCGACAAAGAGCGACTCGTCCTCCTTAGAGGTCTCCTGGGCGTACAGGAAAAAATAACCCCGGCTGCCCAAAAGATTACAAATAAGGCTTAGCGTTAGTATTAAAATAAAACAGGGTTTGCGTAAGTTAAGCATCGATAATAATAAACAGGGATTCTCTTTAAATTACGGGGTTAAGACAGTGGATTACGCGTAATACATCTTGTTACTATAGCACAGCTTCTTCAAAGATTCAACGCCTTCCTTAAGAATTGCGCGGTATAAGAATGGGCGGACTTAATCAACTCTTCCGGGGCACCGCTAGCTACGATCCCGCCTCCAAGCGAGCCTCCTTGCGGCCCTAAGTCTATTATATAGTCGCTGCATTTTATCACTTCCAGATTATGCTCGACCACAATAATCGTATTGCCCTTATCGACTAACCGCTGCAGGACCATGACCAGGCGCGCCACATCCGCAAAATGCAGGCCTGTGGTAGGCTCATCGAGTATGTATAACGTCCTGCCTGTCGAGCGCTTACTTAGCTCTGAAGATAATTTGATGCGCTGCGCTTCTCCTCCTGAAAGGGTAGTTGCAGACTGCCCTAATTGCATATACCCCAACCCTACATCGTAAAGAGTAAGCAACGTATTCTTTATCTTAGGGATGCTTCCGAACAGGTCGAGGGCCTCTTCGATCGTCATATCCAAAACTTCGGCAATGGACCTGCCTTTATACAGTATATCCAGCGTTGCTTCATTAAAACGCTCTCCACCGCAGACATCGCACTTGACGTACACATCGGGAAGAAAATGCATCTCTATCTTTTTAATGCCGTCTCCCATGCAGGCCTCGCAGCGTCCGCCCTTAACGTTAAATGAGAATCTCCCCGGCTTAAAACCGCGCATGCGCGCCTGCGCCGTAGCGCTGAATAACTCTCTTATATGACCGAATACCCCGGTATAAGTCACCGGGTTTGAGCGCGGGGTCCTGCCGATGGGAGACTGGTCAACCACAATAACCTTATCTATATACTGGGCGCCCGTAATCTTAGTGTGAGAGCCGGGCTTTTCTTTAGCGTTATACAACCTTTGAGCCAGGCTACGGTAGAGTATCTCATCAATTAGGGTAGATTTGCCTGATCCGGATACCCCGGTAATACAAATAAACTTACCCAGCGGGAATCTTACGTCGATACTCTTAAGATTGTGCTCTCTGGCGCCTACTATCTCTAAGAATTTGCTCTCCTTCCATGGCCGCCGCCGCATAGGAATATCTATCTTCAATTCTTTCCTCAGGTAGCGGGCAGTAAGCGAATCGGGGCTCTTCAAAAGATCTTCCTTAGTCCCGGCAAAAACTACTTCTCCCCCGTGCTTGCCCGGGCCCGGCCCTAAGTCCACGATAAAATCAGCAGCCCTGATAGTAGCCTCATCATGCTCCACTACGATCAAGGTATTGCCTAAATCACGCAGGGCCTTCAAGGTAAATAACAGCTTGGCGTTGTCCTTTTGATGCAGGCCTATGCTGGGCTCATCCAATATGTACAACACGCCGACCAGCCCTGAACCAACCTGGGTGGCTAAGCGTATCCTCTGCGCCTCTCCTCCGGAAAGGGTAGAGCTCTTTCTATCCAGAGTAAGATAATCTAAGCCAACGTTTATGCAAAAGGAGAGTTTCTGGATTATTTCTTTTAATACCTGCTGGGCGATAATCTTTTCTTTTTCAGAAAGGTTAAGGTTCTTAAAGAAGTCAGCCGCTTCTTTTATGGAAAGCTTAGTTACCTCCCAGATATTCTTATTGTTTATGGTAATGCTGAGGCTTTCTTTCTTCAATCTTGACCCTGCGCACACAGGGCAGGGAAGGCTGGACATAAACCTGGTAATCTCCTCCTTTAAGTAATCACTTTCTGATTGTTTGAACAATCTTTCTAAATGCGGTATCACGCCCTCAAATGGTTTGCCCCATACCTCTACCTCTGTTCCGTAAAGCACTGCCTTCTGTATATCTTTGCCTAGTTTCTTAAACGGGGTATCCAGGTCAAAACCGAGGCGCCCTGACAACTCCCTGATCAACGCACGGTAATACAGGATGTAGCCCCTGCCTCCTCTTTTCCAGGGCTGAATAGCGCCTTCGTTAATAGACTTGCCCTTATCTGCAATTACTAAATCCGGGTCAAACTCCAGCTTTATCCCTAATCCGTTACAGTGCGGGCAGGCGCCATAGGGGGAGTTAAAAGAGAAAATGCGCGGCTCAACCTCAGCATAGCTG
This sequence comes from uncultured Planctomycetales bacterium, assembly GCA_964554825.1. Classification (GTDB taxonomy): domain Bacteria; phylum Omnitrophota; class Gorgyraeia; order Gygaellales; family Profunditerraquicolaceae; genus VGKF01. The sequence goes on along the minus strand of CAZKQC010000009.1, from coordinate 7,725 downwards.
GCGCCGCATTTATTGCAGGTATAATTTTCGTTAAAAACCAGATCGGGGGAATGGCCGCGGCCCCTATCCCCTTTTACCGTTAAGGAGCTGATGATTACCTTGCCCTTTCCTGTTTTCAGGGCAGTCTCGACAGAATCGGTAATCCTGTTTTTAGACTCCTGTCTTACCACTACCCTGTCCACCAGCACTTCAATTGTATGCGTTTTATATTTTTCCAGTTTTATCTTCCGGGGTAACTCATAAACCTCTCCGTCCACTCGGCAACGCAGGAATCCTGCTTTCTGGATCTGGCTGAATATATCCTTATATTCGCCTTTGCGGCCAATAATCAAAGGAGCCAATATCCAAACCTCTGTGCCCGGCGGTAATTCCATTATCTTTTTGATTATCTCCTGGGAACTCTGTTTCTCTATACTTGATCCGCATTGATAGCAGGCTATCTTACCCACCCTGGCAAAAAAAAGCCTTAAATAATCGTAAATTTCGGTCTGGGTGCCTACCGTAGACCTGGGGCTGCCTCCTGCAGTACGCTGCTCTATGGCTATCGTAGGAGAAAGGCCTTCTATATATTCAAGGTTCGGCTTTTGCAGTTGCTCCAAAAACTGCCTAGCATAGCTGGAGAGGCTTTCTACGTATCTGCGCTGCCCTTCTGCGTAAATAGTATCGAAGGCGAGGCTGGATTTACCGGAACCGGAAAGCCCGGTTATTACAATAAGCTTATCCCGGGGCAGGACGAGGTTTATATTCTTTAGATTATGCTCCTTAGCCCCTTTTATAATGATGCTGTTTTCTGCTTTCATCTTCTTACTCAAACAGGTTTACGGAATACGCCTTCTGCCGCATCAATAACGCCTCTTTATCCCTGCCCAGATCAGTGTAAAATAAAGCCAGGTTAAGATAGACCTCTTTATCAAAAGGGTTAAAACGCAGCGCTTTCTTAAATAGTTTCTCGGCTAGAACAAAATCGCCTTTCTTCACATAGCATATAGCAAGCGCATTGCTCGCCTTAGAGTCATATGGATTTATCCGCCCTGCATTCTTAAGATTGGCTATAGCCCCAGCCTCTTCTCCGGCATAAAGATAGGCTATGCCTAAAGAACGGTAAATCTTATGGGCGTCAAAACCATAAGAGCCTTTTAACGCTTCTTTGTACTTCCCGATCAGATATCCGCTTATCTCCTTATTCGAACTCGAAGCCTCCAGGAGATTATTAAAAGCCGCTGGCTCAAAGGGGTCTATCTCTAATGCCTTTTTGCACTCCTGCCTGGACCTGGCAGGGTCATTGTGCGCATACAACAGCCCTAATAAACCGTAGCTGGCCGCATAATCAGGGGATATCTTTATAGCCTCCTGGGCTGCCCAGCCTGCCTTCTCGGCGTCATTAATGAGAATATACGCCAGGCCAAGGTCTTTATATAAAACAGCTCTGGTCTTATCTGTTTGTTTCAGTCCTAAGGCTAAGACGTACATCTTGATAGCCGAGGGCAGATCATTCCTGTTCGTATATATCCAGCCCATATTCCTGTACGCGGTAGTGCTGTTTTTTACATAACGCAGCGTCTGATTAAACAAAGACATATTGTTCTTCCAGCAGGCATTGGCTCTTACGGTAGCAACAGACAGAAATACCGCAAAAGATATAAATACGATTCCATAAACCCGCGCTGCGTAACCTTTGCTCATCTTCCTTATTAAATAAAAGGTCAGCGTAACCGCGCCTGCTGCCGGCAGATAGAGCCAATGCTCCTCCAGAATGGAGCAATGTTGTATGAAATACTCGGGATTCTTCAGCGATAATAAGGCTACCGGAGAAACCCAAATAATAAAGAATCCCGCTAAAAAGAAAACTGTCTTATCCAGCCTGTAGACGATAAAGGCAGCCGCCAGAATCATCGCCAGCAGCAGGGATAAAGTGACAGTATTAACCTGCGTCTGAATAATGGGTATATTGCGCAGCATATGCAGGTCAAGCGGTAAATAAATCAGCTTCATGTAATTCAAGAGGATCATTGAGAAATTAACCAGGATGCCCGGAAGCCCTATTTCCCCGGAGGCAGCTAAATTGAATCCGACCCCCAATATCTTTACCCTTAAGAAAACATAGGCTGCTAGAACAGCCATAAAAGCAAGATACCAGATACGCACTTTCTTAATTTCAAATCCATCCCCGGGCAGGGCCTGCCTGATCTTAATCTTCATCTCTGCCGCAAATATAAGGAAAAGAGGAAAAATAAAAACAACCTCTTTGGATAAAAGCGCTAACGCAAAACAAAACAAAGACAATAAATAATACCTGTAATTCTTTGCTTTCAGGAAAAGTATGGAGGCTGATATTATAAATATCGCCGCTAAAATATCAGCCCTGCTGGTGATGTAATTAACCACAGAGGTGTTGACAGGGTGCAGGATAAAGAAAAAACCGGCGCAAAAAGCGAGCCCCTGATCATTCAATAAAATATCTACCAGCTCATAAAGCAGGATACCCGCACAGATATGCAGCAGGAGATTGGTCAGGTGGAACCCCGCCGGATTCAGTCCCCAGAGGGAATAATCAAACACATAAGATAAGCCCAGGAGCGGCCTGTAATAAAGATATTCGTTATTTGTAAGATAAAAGAGCGGTTTTGAAAAAAGCTCACCCAGCAAAGCCGGGCCCTTTATAAAATCGTTATTAACGATAACCAGGATATCATCCCAGACAAAGTTATTCCTGAGGGAATTCAGGTATACCAACAAGCCGCAGAGGACAATAAAAAAGATGTGCTTTTTCCTGCTCATTATTTTGCTCTCCCCTTAAGCATTTCGGCCTCTTTTATATTCTGCTGCGCCTCGGCATCCCCTGGATTAAGACTTAAGGCCTTGCGCCAAAGCGCGATAGCCCTGTCAAAATCTCCGGCATTCCCGTAGAGCGTCCCGAGGTTACGCATTGCCTCTACCGAATCAGGCTTTATCTCTAAGGCATCCTGAAAGGAAATTTCCGCTTCCTTGAAATGCCCTGTCTGAGCCAGGATAACCCCTATCATGATGCGCGAATGAAGATTGCCCCGCTCCATCCTTAAGGCTTGCCTGCATAAAACCAGGGCCTGATCGTATGAGCCTTCTTTTATCAGTAAATCTGCGAGGTTATTCATTACCAGGGCTGATTCCGGGTCCAGGCCCAGCGCCTTCTTGAAATTTTCATATGCCTCTTTATTCCGGTTACTCTCTTTACAAACCAGGGCCAGATTATTAAAAGCGAGCGCAGATGCCGGATTCAGAAGTATGGTTTTTTTATAGTACACTTCGGCCCTGCTTAGGTCTCCGGAGGCCCTGTAGATATTGCCCAGGAGCAGGTAGGCATCCCAGGCACCGGGCTCAGAAGACAGAACAAGCTGCGCCTGCCTTGCGGCCTCGCTGAAATCACCTTTCTTGTAATAAGCATTCCCTAAATTGGTGCGTATAAGATTATATCCGGGGTCTATCTTCAACAGGTAATTATAGAAAACAATCTCATCCTTATAATGCGTATTGCTTGTCATTACCAGCAGGCTAAAGATAAAAATAATCAGTCCGGCTAAAAGGCTCGCTGTTTTCAAAAAGCCCCTTGCCAGGGATACCAGCGCATAGGCAAGTAAAACGCAAAAGCCCATTGCAGGTATATAAAGATAATGCTCTGAAAGCAGCCGGCTGCCCACGATATTAGTGCTGCCCAGAACGTTAATAACCGGCAGCAACCCTGCTAAATAGAACAATAAGACAAATATAACCGCTTTGTCTCTAAAGATAAGCGCCCTTGACAGGAGATAAACCATAACCACAGAGGATACTATAAATAGCGATAATCCCGCAATCAAATTATTTCCGAACAGGGAAACCGCGGGGCCTACCGGTAAAATTAGTTCCGAAAAATATCTCTGCACCAGCATTATAAAACCGCCTATCCTCTGGAACAAAAATACAGGCGTAATGCCTAATTTATCGCAAGCCAGGAACCTGCTGCGCAGCCAGAAATAAAAAAGAGCCAGCAATATATAGGGGATTAAATAAGCGGCGAGTTTCTTTTTATCGACCTTCAAGAATAACGCGCAGGCTGCGATAAATAAGGGCGTCAGTAGCGCAGCTTCGCGAGAGAGCACGGCAAGGATAAACAAGAACAGGGCGGCCAGATACGCTGTCTTATTCTGGCGCAAGAAAGAGCTAAAGAATACAATAATAGAAGAAAGCATAAAAAATGTCTCCAGGAGGCTGGACCTCGGGGAAAGATAAGCCACATTAAATATGTTCGCCGGATGCAGAGAAAAAAACAGGGCACTCAACAGGGCCAGGATATTCTCCTTAAATACGAGAGAGACGAGCAAAAAGAGCAGGAAACTATTTAAGCTATGGATGAGTATATTGGTAAGCCGAAAGCCCGCGGGATTAAGCTGCCATATAAAATAATCCAGGGAATAACTTAATGACTGCAGCGGCCGGTAATATTTACTGAAGCCGGTGGGTTCTGCGGGATGAAAATGGAATATATCGGTATTGAAAATCCTGCCTATAAAACGCGGATCCTTGATGTAGGTATTCTCGACTATAAGCAGCCTGTCCTCGAATATAAAGTCGTTATTCAAGGCATTGCTATAGACCGCCAGGCAAACAAGAAACAGCAGTAAAAATACTGAAATCTTAGGTATCTTTCCGTTCTTTAAATCAACTAATCTCGCCGTATTCATCATCGAGTTTAATCGTAAGCGCTAAAGAAACCCGCACCTTTTGATAAAAATGTTAATTTTTAAGATCAAAAGGTGCGGGCCTGTGGTTACCTTCTTTTCTTCTTGCCGCCTCTCTTCATCTTGGCGCAAGAAACATCACCCTTCTTGTCAACGAAATAAAGGTATCCCTCTTTTCTCTTGATACCGCACTTTGCTACTTTTTTAGGGCTGCCGCCTTTTTTGCTACCCCTTGCCATCTTTGCGCAAGAGATATCGCCCTTTTTATCAAGGTAATAGAGATAACCCTTTACTCTTTTTACTCCTACTTTCATCACTTTTTGTGCCATATTCTAATTCACCTCCTCTCTTATATTATTTAATCAAGTCCCTATTCTAACCGGACCTAAAATCTCTTTTAGCGTTGCCACCGCTGCCAATACCGCCAGGTAACTTGTCTTGGGATTATCAGGATGCAAAACATTCTCTGTCCTGGTAATTATATCCCCTGCCCTGGATTCTATGCGCACCTCGTGTATATTTCTCTTCGCTTGCCTGGATGCTATAATCTTAACCTTTGTCCTGGCTTGGCCTATCCCGGCCATGCTTAATACAGCGGCAACATTGATATTTTGAGGAAAATACTTTACCGCCAATCTGGCTGGACCGGAGAAAAGAACGGTCTCCTTGCCAAGCCTTTCCAGATCTATGCGCTTCTCTTGTATATACTTGACCCCTTTAAAAGAAAGCGGGTGTTTGCGCGTGGTAAGGGTAACACTTTTTATCTTGGAAAATCTGGCTGCTTTCAAGGCATCTATGCCGCATATGGCTCCGCTGGGGATGTATACCCTGGAATTATATCTTTTGGCAAGTCTCTCTAAATCAGAGAAATTATTGATTACCCCTCCTACGCTCATAATCATTACATCCCTGCCGCCCGTCAAGCTGTTCTTCGCGATCTCCCAGGAGTAAAGGCTAGAGGCGCATTCAACCACCAAATCAGAGCGGCTGATCAAACTCCCGAGGTCTGCGACAGCCAGATTCTTTCTTTTGGAAATTTTCCGGGAAAGAGCTAGAGATTTGGATTTTACTGTATCGTATAGGGCTATAAGCGCCGCCTCTCGTGGAAAATTCTCTACTATTGCCCTGGCTAATGAGGCACCGATTGCCCCGCAGCCCACTATACCTATTTTTATCTTTTTGGACATAGTTTAAGTTTATATCCTGATAATGATATTGTCTATAAGGCGCGTTTTGCCTATGCGCACAGCCAAAGCGATCAGGCAGCCGTCAGCTACTCTTTTAACCGGGAGGAGTTCTTTCTCATCCACTATGGAAATATATTCAATCCTGGCGTTTTTTCTCTTCAATATGAGCTTCCTCATCCTGCTTATAATTTCGGCGGTGTCCCTGAGCCCTTTTTTTACTAAATCCCTGGCGAAAGATAATGCCTGGAATAAAACCCTGGCATCCCTACGTTCCCCGGGTTTTAGATACGCGTTCCTGGAGCTTAGCGCCAATCCGTCGCTTTGGCGCTGGGTAGGCACAATCCTGACGGTAAGCGGCATGTTTAAATCCTCAACCATCTTCTTTATGATAACTGCCTGCTGCGCGTCTTTCTGCCCGAAATAAGCGACATCCGGATTCACTATATTAAAAAGTTTTGCCACTATAGTAGCCACTCCCATGAAATGCCCTTTTCTAAACCGGCCGCATAACTTATCGCTTATACCTTCCACGCAAACATAAGTTTTATAGCCTGCGGGATAGATGGATTGTGCCTGCGGAATAAAAATAATATCTACCCCTCCCCTCCTGCAGAGCGCTGAGTCCTCTTTTATTTTCCTGGGATAGCGCTTAAAATCCTCCTTTGGAGAGAATTGCGCAGGATTGACAAATATGCTCACCGCTACTATGTCGTTTTCCCGGCGTGCCTTGCTTATAAGCTTCAGATGTCCGCGGTGCAAAGCGCCCATCGTAGGCACAAAACCTATGGTTTTATGCTTACCCTTAAAGCCCTGACAGAGCAGGCGCATTTTTCCTGGGCTGCGCACTATCTTCATACCACCTCTAATAATGGTTTTATCACAAATTCACGTTCAAATACTTTCGGGTGCGGAACCTTAAGCTCCTTCCTGCTTATAATCCTGTCGGAGTAAAAAAGTATATCCAGGTCGATTGTCCGCGGTCCGTTACGCGCTGCCGGAGTCCTGCCCAGATCCAGCTCTATCTTTTTTAGTTCTTTAAGCAAGGCTAGCGGGGCAATACTTGTTTTCATTTTCAGGGCCGCATTCAGGAATTTACCCTGCCCTTTCGGCCCGCCTACAGGTTCAGTCTCAATTATCCTGGATACCTTAAGCACCCTGGTGCTTTTAAGGCTGTTGATTTTCCTGATAGCTGAATTTATGTTGGCGCGCCTGCTGCCTAAGTTTGAACCGATCCCCAGATAACAAATAGCCATCAGAGCACTTTTTTCAGGCGTTCTAACGCCTGGTTCATTCTTTCTTTAGGTATAGTTAATGCCATGCGTATGTAGCCTTCTGCGTACTTACCGAATCCTACCCCGGGAGTAACTACGATATCAGCCCTCTCCAGCAGGAATGCGGAAAACTTTATGGAATCGGTCTGCCGGCTTTTCCCCAAGGCAGCATTGTAAATCTTTTTAGGAATCTTAAGCCATAGATAAAAAGTGGCTTTACTGGGGGAGGCCTGCCAACCGAGGGAATTCAGGCCTTTAATCATTATGTCGCGCCTCTGTTGATAAATCCCGCACATCTTACTGATGTGCCCCTGATCGCCCTGAAGAGCAGCAACCCCTGTCAACTGTATTGCCGAAAATATACCTGAATCTATATTGGACTTCACCTTCGCCAGTGCCGCGATTAACTGGGGATTGCCGCAGGCAAAGCCTATACGCCAACCGGTCATGTTGTAAGTCTTGGAGAGCGAGTGGAACTCTATACCTACCTCCCTTGCTCCTTCTATAGATAAAAAACTGGGTGGCCTGTAGCCATCGAATGCCATCTCTGAATAGGCTAAATCAGAAATAACT
>CAZKQC010000008.1:0-20079 GCA_964554825.1 uncultured Planctomycetales bacterium | reverse complement strand
AATTCAGGCGGTTCCTTCCTTTTTGGAAATATACTGAGCGTAAATGAAAATAATAATTTTGTAGTTATAGATTTGGGCGAGGATTCAGGGATCAGGCCGGGGCAGAAATTACAGGTATACAGGGCGGATGAGGTAATAGGCGAACTGGAAGTCACGCAGGTACGCAAGAATATTGCCGCCTGCGATATAAAGAAACAAGCCCTTTCTATACATGTGGGCGATAAGGTTAAATAATAATGCGCAAGAAAAACGAGCATTCTGACACGATTTCCATCAATGATGTTGCGCGTCTGGCAGGCGTATCCATTACCACAGTTTCGCGCGTCATCAACAAGAGTCCTACGGTAAAGGGAAGAAACCGTGCTAGGGTCCTGGAGGCGATAAAGCAGCTTAAGTTTGAACCTTCGGTGCTTGCACAGAGGCTAGCCACCGGAAAGAGTAACGTAGTGGCCCTGCTTATCCCGCGCTATGAAGGCATCTTCTATTCTTTTTATGCCCTTGAGTTGATACGCGGTATCGGTACGCTCTGTGAAGCGCTGAAATTGGACCTGTTACTTCATCTTACCGAGGCCCACGTCTCCCTTAATTTAAAAGGAGTAGGCGGGATAGTCTTTGCCGATATTATAGGTAATAAGCTGCAGCTGGAGGAAGCGCTCGCCCAAGGGATACCCTCCATCGTGATTAATAATTATGTAGAGTATTTAGAGGTAAGCAGTATCTCCGTGGATAACGCAGGGGGCGCAGAGAGCGCTGTAGATTATTTGTATAGCCTCGGCCATAGAAAAATAGCGCATATCACCGGAGACCTGGTTACCCAGGCTTCTCTTCAGCGCCTTGAGGGATATAAGCGGGCACTGCAAAAGAATAAGCTTGAGCTTAAAGAAGATTATGTATTCAAAACAGATTATTCGCGCGGACAGGCGCGGCAGGTAGCAGAGAAGCTTATACAGATGTCTGATCCCGCTACCGCGGTATTTGTAGCCTCTGATTCCATGGCCCTTGAAGTTATGGCAGTGGCAAGGGAGCTGGGTAAAGATATACCACGTGATTTATCTATAGTGGGTTTTGACGATAACCCCTCCGGGCTTTACGGCCCGGTAGCGCTGACTACGGTGAGGCAGCCCCTGGTGAAGATGGCGCAGGAGAGCGTGAAAGAACTGAATTTATTAATGCATGCCGATAAGAAGCTCGCCCCAAAAAGGACGGTTCTGCCAACAGAGCTGGTGATCAGAGAGTCCTGCCGCAGCCTCTAGCTCTTAATACAATTTATTGTGTCCCGTTTTACAAACTACACCATATATAGTATTTTTTTGTTGACAAACCCCTTATAAGGGTTTATAATTTTTGAGCATCCAACAGGTTAACCTTTATAGCTTACGGAGAAAAAAATGTCACTGAATTTATCGGAAAATGCGCTCAAGGTATTACAGAGAAGGTATCTTAAAAAAGACGAGTCAGGTCATGTTATTGAAACTCCGGAAGAGATGTTTGAACGCGTGGCCTCTGCGATTGCCGAGGCAGACAGGCTTTACGGCAGAAGCGAAAAAGAGATTAACGAACTTAAGGATGCTTTTTATCGCGTGATGACTAATCTGGAATTTGTTCCTAACTCCCCGTGTCTGATGAATGCGGGCAGGGAGTTAGGCCAGTTGAGCGCGTGTTTTACCCTGCCTATAGATGATTCCATGGAGTCTATCTTTGAGACCCTTAAGGCCACCGCGATGATTCATAAGAGCGGCGGCGGTACAGGTTTTTCTTTTTCGCGCCTGCGCCCCAAGAATTCGGTAGTCAAGACTACGGGAGGTATTGCCTCAGGCCCGGTTTCTTTTATGAAGGTCTACGACGCTGCGACCGAGGCGGTGAAACAGGGAGGTACTAGAAGGGGCGCGAACATGGGGATCTTGCGCGTGGACCATTCTGATATTATGGAATTTATTACCTGCAAGGAAGATAATAAAGAAATCAATAATTTCAATATCTCCGTAGCCATTACCGATGATTTTATGCAAAAACTAAAAAATGGCCAAGATTACGATTTACTCGATCCTCATGCGCACGAAACCGTGACGCGCGTTAACACCAAGGATGTATTTGACCTGATCGTGAGGCAGGCGCATAAGAACGGAGAACCTGGGATCATTTTTATAGACCGTATTAATCAGTATAATCCTACCCCTGGACTTGGGCAAATCGAGAGTACTAATCCATGCGGCGAACAGCCGATCCTGCCTTACGAAAGCTGCGACCTGGGTTCCGTAAATCTGGCCAGGTGTTATAAGAAGATGGGCGGGTGGCGTTATGAAATTGACTGGGATAAGATAAAAGACGTGACTGCCTTAGCGGTATATTTTCTGGATAACCTTATCGACGTGAATAAATTCCCTCTTCCGGAAATCGAGCGCTCTACTAAGTTAACGCGCAAAATCGGCCTGGGCGTAATGGGCTGGGCAACGCTGCTTATACGCTTGGGGATACCATACAATTCCGAAGAGGCGGTTTCCCTGGGCGAGAAGATAATGGCTTTTATTCTTAACGAGGCGGTTAAGAAGTCAGAGGAGCTGGCTAGGTTAAAAGGCGTATTCCCGGCTTTCGGGGGCAGCATTTACGATAAATACGACGGGACCGGAGTGCGCCTGCGTAACGCTACCTTGACTACCATTGCCCCTACCGGGACCATAAGTATTATTGCCGGGCCCTGCTCCTCGGGGATAGAGCCTTTGTTTGCCATATCTTACTACCGTAAGGTAATGGATAACGATAAGCTGGTGGAGGTGGATCCTTTGTTCGAAGAGATCGCCCGCGAGCGCGGTTTCTATGGCCAGGAGCTGATGGAAAAGATCGCCCAGAAGGGTTCTATACATGATTTCAAAGAGATCCCGGAGGATATCAAAAAGGTGTTCGTTACTGCCCATGATATCTCGCCCGAATGGCACGTGCGCATGCAGGCGGCTTTCCAGAAATTTGTGCATAACGCGGTTTCTAAGACCATTAATTTTGCGCATGAGGCAGGCATCGAAGATATTAAAAAGGCCTATCTTATGGCCTATGACCTGGACTGTAAAGGGATTACCGTATATCGCGATAGGTCCCGTGAAGAGCAGGTTTTGAATATCGCCCGCAAGGAAGAAAAAACCAATGTCCAAATACTGGACCCCGGGGTGATTGCCCCGCGTCCAAGGCCGGAGGTGATCAGCGGGACGACTACTAAGGTAGCTACCGGCTGCGGCAATCTCTACGTGACCATAAATACGGATGAAGAAGGCAGGCCTTTTGAACTTTTTACCCAGATGGGTAAGGCCGGCGGTTGCGCTGCGTCGCAGCTGGAGGCAATAGGCCGCCTGGTTTCCCTGGCTTTCCGCTCTGACATAGAAGTAAAGTCTATTATCGAGCAGCTGCGTAATATCCGTTGTCCTTCGCCTTCCTGGGAGAAAGGGCAGCGTATCTTCTCCTGCGCAGATGCTATTGCCCGGGTCATTGAAAAGAGGCTGGTGAGCGAACAGGTAGTAGCTGTTGCTGTCGAGAATATAGAGGTAGCGATGAAGCATTCTCATAGCGATACGCCAGCCGGTTCTGACTTGGTCCTTCACGGAGATATAGTAGGAGTCTGCCCTGATTGCGGCGGCACGCTGCGTCACGAAGAGGGTTGCGTTAAATGCCAGGGTTGTGGTTTTTCCAAGTGCTAATCCATGAAAAAAATAATTTACATTGTCCTCGACGGGCTCGGCGACCTGCCCATTAAGGAATTAAATAACAAGACCCCTCTGGAGGCAGCAGTCACTGTGCATATGGACAGTCTGGCTCAAAAGGGAAAGACCGGGCTGGTCTATCCCGTAGGAAGGGGGATTGCCCCGGAATCAGACATTGCCGTAATCAGCCTCCTGGGTTATGACGCGCATAAATATTATACGGGCAGAGGCCCTCTGGAGGCTTTTGCCGAAGGTCTTAGTATTAAGGAAGGAAACCTGGCCTTACGCGTTAACTTTGCCACCGTTGCTGAAGACGGCTCAACCATTAAAGACCGCAGGGTAGGCAGAAACCTGACTACTGAAGAGGCGACCTCTTTAGCTAGAGAGATAAACTCGAAAGTTTCTCTCTCTAGCGCCACTTTCGAGTTCAAGAATACCATCGGCCACAGGGGAGTCCTGGTTATCAGGGGGATGCGCTCTAAGCTATCAGGCTGGGTGACTAATACAGATCCGGCCTATGACCGGGAAGGGGTTTTTGGCGTAGCCAAAGAGAAATTCCAGAATCTGGTAGCCCTTTCGGCCCCTATGCCTGGTTATGAGAATTCTTCTCTTGCGGTTGAGTCGGCAGCTCTCTTGAATGAGTTTACCGAGAAATCGCATAAAATACTCGACGAATCATTGTTAAATAAGAAAAGAATCTCTGAAGGCAAACTTGCGGCAAACGTGATACTCTCGCGCGATGCCGGAGACCGCCTGCCGGAGTTTCCCGGCATAGAGACTCTCCATAATATAAAATTCGGATCTTTCGTGCAGATGCCTGTTGAAAAAGGTATCGCCCTCCTGACGGGGATGGATATAATTGATATACCAGATTCCACCGGGCATCTGGATGTGGATTATCCGATTTGGGCTAAGATTGCCCTGGATTCCATAAAGAAATACGGCGGTATCTACGTGCATATAAAAGGTCCGGACGAACCGGCCCACGACGGAGACTATATGCACAAGAAAGAGATTATTGAGGCCATTGATAAGTTCTTCTTCGCCAATCTCCTGGCCACCCTGGATATAGATGATACCATAATTGCAGTAACCGCAGATCATTCTACTGTCTGTGCCATCAAGGCCCATTCCGCTGATCCGGTCCCGCTGCTTGTCTGCGGCGGCAATGTTAAAGCAGACGGATCGCTCAGTTTCTCGGAAAAGGCGGCTAAGTTCGGCTCAATAGGTGAGCTCCTCGGCCGCGAGATTATGCCTTTCCTTGTAAAATCCGCGCAATCGTAGTATAATAAAATTAATCCCCAAATTCCAACACTACCAATGGATAGATATGACGTTATCGTAGTCGGTGCCGGGCATGCCGGTATCGAGGCTGCCTTAGCCGCAAGCCGGATGAGTTGTCGTACGCTCATGCTTACTTTTAATACCGGCTCAGTCGGCAGGATGAGCTGCAACCCGGCAATCGGAGGAGTGGGCAAGGGCCAGCTGGTTAAAGAGATAGACGCCCTGGGCGGTGCGATGGCCCGCGCAGCCGATGCCTGCGCCATACAATTCAGGATACTCAATTCCTCAAAAGGCCAGGCAGTGCAATCCTCCCGCGCCCAGATAGACATGGATATGTACAGCCAGTATATGAAAAAGCTGGTTGCTAAACAGGAGAATCTTTTTATAAAAGAGGCAGAAGTCAGGGGCCTCCTGGTTAAAGACGGTCTGGTTGAAGGAGTAGCTACTTCGCTCTCAGAGGAGTTTGTTTCTTCCTGCGTGATTTTATGCGCAGGGACTTTTCTGAATGGTTTAATCCATCTGGGGCTTAAGCACCATAGCGGGGGGCGTATTAACGAGCCGGCGAGCATCTGCCTGGATGAGAATCTGCGGGATTTAGGCTTTAACCTGATGAGGTTTAAGACCGGGACCTGCCCGCGCCTGGATAAAAGCTCCATAGACTACAATGGGCTTATCGTGCAAGAGGGAGATATTCCCCCTAAGGCCTTTTCTTTTGCTACCAGAAACCTGAAGCAAAAACAAGTCCCCTGCCACATCACTTATACTAATAAAGATACGCATAGAATTATACTGGATAATTTACGCTATTCTCCGCTTTATACCGGCTTAATCAAGGCTACCGGCGTACGTTACTGTCCTTCCATAGAGGACAAGGTCGTGAAATTCGAAAGTAAGCCCAGACATCAGATTTTTCTTGAACCCCAGGGTTATAAGAGTAAAGAGGTTTATCCTAACGGGCTTTCTACGAGCCTCCCCGAAGAGGTACAGCTTAAGATTCTGCATTCTATACAAGGACTAGAGAAAGCTAAGATAATCCGTTTTGGTTACGGGATAGAACATACGGTAATAGAACCGACCCAACTTTATCCTACGCTGGAGACAAAGTTAATCAAGAACCTGTATACGGCAGGCCAGATTAACGGCACCACCGGTTATGAAGAAGCAGCAGCCCAGGGCTTAATCGCCGGGATTAACGCGGGCCTGCGCGTAAAAAACAAAGAACCCCTGGTGCTGGATCGCTCCACCAGCTATATGGGGGTCTTGATCGATGATTTGGTCACTAAAGGCACCAGTGAACCTTACCGGATGTTTACCTCCCGGGTTGAATACCGCCTGATTTTGCGTGAGGATAATGCAGACCTGCGGTTGGGTAAGATAGGCTACGAGCTGGGGCTGTTGAAGAATAAAGATTATCTCAGGGTCCAGCAGAAAGCAGCGGCTATTAAAAAAGGACTGGCTTTTCTGAAGAAAACAATCTTGAAACCAAACGCCAGGGTTAACGCTTCTCTGGCGCGTTTAAATACCTCTGCCTTAAGGAGATTGACCAGCCTTGAGGATATCTTAAAGAGGCCACAGGTCGGTATTCAGGACCTTGGCACCTTGGATCATATAAAGTCGAATATTCCTAAATTTGTTTCTTGGCAACTGGAGATTGAAGTAAAATACGCCGGATTTATCCAAAGGCAGATGGCTGAGGTGGCCAGGTTCAAGCATTTAGAGAATATCAGGCTGCCCCAGGAACTAGATTATGCGGTTGTTTACGGGCTCTCCAGGGAGATCAAGGAAAAATTAGGGCGATTCCGGCCGCTTAATTTAGGCCAGGCCTCGCGCATCTCCGGCATAACCCCGGCAGCAGTATCCATACTCATGGTATATTTAAGGAAGTTTAATGCAGAAAGATAAAAACTATTCTAATCTTAAAAAATTCTCTTTAAGTTTAGGGGTTGATTTATTCGGTGTTGCCGATATCGAAGATATAAAGAAAGATTTCTCACTCTCAGTAGGCACTCTGGAAAAGATAAGCAGCGCCGTTTGTCTGGGTTTGGGTCTTTCTCGGGGGATATTAGAGGATCTTAGGGAAGAGCCTACGCGCCTGTATTTTCACCATTACCGCGTTATTAATGCCTCGCTTGATCAGGCAGCGCAAAGAGTCTCCGCTTACATCCAGAAAAAAGGGTTCTTAGGTTTACCCATACCTGCCTCCCAGATTATAGACTGGCAGAATCAAAAGGCGCACCTCTCGCATAAAAAAATAGGGTATCTTGCCGGCATGGGTTGGATAGGCAAGAACAATCTTCTGGTAAATAAAAATTTAGGCAGTCAGTTTCGTCTCGTATCAATACTCACGGATATGCCGCTTAAGGCAGACCGCCAATTTAAAAAAGATTGCGGAGAATGCAGGGCCTGTGTTAAAATATGCCCTTCGGCAGCCATTAAAGAGAATGCTGTCGATTTCAATCACCAGGCCTGTTTCGAGAAATTAAAAGAGTTTCAGAAAAAGCGCTTAGTCGATCAGTATATCTGCGGGTTATGCGTGAAGGCCTGTAAGGGAAAATAAACATGAGTTTATTGTTGGTTGCATTAGTTTTACTAATGGCTGTAGGGGTGGGTTGGTCTATCGGCGCCAATGATGCTGCCAATTCTCTTGGCCCGGCTGTAGGCTCAAAGGTTTTAAACTTAGGTCAGGCGATAACTCTAATTGTTATCTTCGGTTTGCTGGGTGCTTCCTTACAAGGGTCTTACGTGACAAAGACCATCGGCAAGGGGATTGTCCCCATCAGCAGCCTGCCTAAAGATATTGCGCTTTATTTGGCTCTGGTAGCAACATTCTCTGCCTGTGTCTGGGTGGTATTGGCCACCTACTGGAAGATACCTATATCTACCAGCCATTCCATAGTAGGCGCGGTAGCTGGGGCGGGCCTGGCAATAGGCGCTCCGGTAAGGTGGAGTGTGCTTCTGGATATCTTTATCTGCTGGATCTTCACTCCCGTAGGCGCTGCTATACTAGGCTATATATTTTATCGCGTATTTAAAAATGTCTTTTACAGGATTATCCCGCGCAGGTATTTAAGGGTGAGCTTTGCTACGCTTATTATTTTGAGCGGCTGTTATGTGGCTTACTCATGGGGCGCTAATGATGTGGCTAATGCCACAGGTGTTATTGCCGGAGCAGGAGTGCTTGATGCGCGTACGAGCGTGATATTCGGAGGCCTGGCTATAGTCCTGGGTATCATGACCTGGGGTTACAAGGTTATTGAGACGATCGGCTCTGAGATTACCTCGCTTTTGCCGATTATGGCATTCTCGGCGCAATTAGCCAGCGCTATCAATGTGCATATATACACTGTTTTTGGCATACCGGTCTCTACCAGCCACTCTATAGTCGGCGCTATCTTTGGCGTGGGCCTGGTTCGGGGGGTACGCGTGGTAAATATGCGTATCATGAGAGAGATAATCGTCTGTTGGTTGGCTACGCCGTTTGTTACCGGAACGATTAGCTTTTTGCTTCTCAAGGGGATTGTGACTTTTATCAAAATATAGTAAGGAGGTAGCGATGAAAGAGGCCAGGAATATTTTAGGTTGGTTAGGGATGGCAGAAGAGCAGTCTATATTACAGGATGCCCAGAAGCATGTAGAGGAGACCTACAAGACAGTCAGCTATTTCTCCGATGCGGTTGGGGCCTTTGTCCGTGGAGATATAGCTGCCAAGAAAACAGCGATTGAAAACGTGAGGCAGAGCGAGCATCAGGCTGATATCCTGAGGTCTAAGATGGTTAATGAACTCTCCGAAGGGCTGCTTATGCCTCCGGACAGGGAGGACCTGATGCATTTTGCCAAGACCCTGGATAAGATTGCTGACTGGACCAATGGCGCAGGCAGGCTCCTGGGGTTTATTGAGCAGAAGCCGCCGGAGGATATTTCAAAGAACATAGTTAAGGCTACGGAGCTCATATTCAATTCGGTTTCTAAGCTCAGGGACAGCATAGGCGCAATCATCAAGAACGACCTGAAAAAAGCCCTCGCTGATTGCGAGGATGTTGACCGCATTGAGCACGAGGCAGATGACCAGAAAAAACTTCTCATTGAGGCGATTATCCACGCCAATCTTGAACCTACCAACCTGCTTTTATGCTATCAGCTCGCAGAATATCTGGAAGGGGTTACCGATAAAATAGAAGACGCTGCTGACCTGGTTAAGGTCCTGGCGATCAAGTCAAAATAGAGCACGGCATAAATGCCGTTGACCCTCCTTAAGTTAGATGCTATAATTCACTTTAATAATATGAAAAGAAAGATTGTGCGTTGGATCAGGCAACGGGTACGGGAAGCCGGGGCAGGAGGGATTGTCTTAGGCCTTAGCGGCGGAGTTGATTCCAGCGTAGTAGCTGCTTTGGCTAAAGAGGCAGTAGGTAAAAAAGGCCTCCTAGCCCTGATCTTGCCCATTCACAGCCAGGCGCAGGATTTAAGGGATGCCAGGCTTATTGCCAGGAGGCTGGGGATAGAAACAAAGCTTATTGATTTATCTAAAATATACGACAATTTGATTAAGTTGCTTCCTAAGGCAGGAAAGACCGTGCAGGCGAATATAAAGCCAAGGCTGCGCATGATGGTCTTGTATTATTACGCCAACAAGTTTAATTACCTGGTCTGCGGCACAGGTAATAAGGCAGAGCTTATGGTGGGTTATTTTACCAAATACGGAGACGGAGGAGTGGATATCCTGCCTATAGGAGACCTACTGAAAAGTCAGGTCCGTCAATTAGCCAGCGACCTGGAGATACCGGATAATGTTATCTTAAAGTCTCCTACTGCAGGGCTCTGGCCAGGCCAGACCGACGAAGGGGAGATGGGCCTGTTTTATTCTGAGCTGGATAGTATACTAGGGCTTAAGGAGAGGAATAGAAAACAAGTTCTTTCTCGGAATAAAGTGGACAAGGTAAAGAGGATGGTCGCTAAATCAGCTCATAAAAGAGAGACCCCCAGGATTTGCTTTATCTAGAAATAAAGGAGGACTAATGGATGAGATACTCGAGATATTGGAAAAGGATGGCCGCGTAAGCCCGGATGATATCGCTAAGATGTTGAAGAAGAAACCGCAGGGCATCAAAGAGGCTATAAAAAAATATGAGAAGGAAGGCGTGATCTTAAAATATAAGGCAGTGATAAATAAAGAACTGATTAAGGATGCCAGCGCCCAGGTCAGGGCCCTGATAGAGGTTAATATCACCCCGCAGAAGGACTTAGGGTTTGATAGGGTAGCAGAGCGCATCTATTCATTCCCCGAGGTCTCCAGCTGTTATCTTATCTCAGGTACTTATGACCTGCTCTTAATTGTGGAGGGTAAAGACCTGCATACGGTATCCAGGTTTATAGCGGAGAAACTTGCTCCCTTAGAGAATGTAAAAGGGACCACCACGCATTTCTTGCTGAAGAAATACAAAGAGGATGGGGTAATTTTAAAACACAGGGAAGAGAATAAGAGGATCGCGATATCATATTAGAAGGCTAAAGGTCGGGCTGAGGTTAAGTTATGAAAGATATTATTTCCAAGAAAGTACAACAGATGCAGCCTTCCGGTATCAGGCAGTTCTTCGACCTGGTGCTGGGGATGAAGGATGTTATCTCGCTGGGCGTAGGTGAACCTGACTTTGTCACCCCCTGGCAGATCCGCGAAGCGGGGATCTATTCGCTGGAAGAGGGGTTTACCTCTTATACCTCAAACAAAGGTTTATATAAGCTAAGGCTCTCCTTAAGCCGCTACCTGAAAAATAAATTTGGGCTACAATACTGCCCCGATGAAGAGATCCTGATTACCGTAGGGGTGAGCGAGGGGGTGGACCTGGCCCTGCGCGCTATTATTAACCCGGGAGATAAGATCCTGATCCCTGCTCCCAGTTATGTCTCTTACGGGCCTATGACGGAATTGGCCGGGGGGACGGTGGGCTTTATAGATACAGGTGAGAATAATTTTAAACTTACCCCCAGGGCCTTAGAAAAGGCGATTGATAAAAAGACCAAGGCCTTGCTTTTGAATTATCCTTCTAACCCCAGCGGCATATCTTATACCAGAAAAGAGTTAGAGGAGTTTAAGAAGATTATCTTAAGGCATAAACTTTTATGCATAACTGATGAGATCTACGGAGATCTAACCTATGATTTTAGTCATACCCCTTTCGCTACGCTTCCCAAGGCTAAGGAGAGCACTGTTTATCTGGACGGTTTCTCTAAAAGTTATGCCATGACCGGCTGGCGCATAGGTTATGCCTGCGGTCCCAAAGAGGTGATTGCGGCTATGACCAAGATCCATCAGTATTCTATGATGTGCGTATCCATAACCAGTCAGATGGCTGCCTGCGAGGCCTTAGTAAGCGGCAGGAGGTCAGTGGAGGAGATGAAGCGGGAATACCGACGCAGGAGAGAATTTGTTGTCCAGGGGCTCAACCGCCTGGGTCTTACAACCGCAAGGCCCCAAGGCGCTTTCTATGCCTGGGTCTGTATTAAGAGCACGGGTCTGGGCGCTCTGGATTTTTGCCAGGAGCTATTGAAAGAAGAGAAGGTGGCGATTGTTCCTGGTACGGCTTTCGGTATCCAGCTTAAAGATTACGTACGGGTATCCTATGCCTCGAGTTTAGATAACCTCAAGGAGGCACTTATACGCATAGAGGTATTCTTAAAGAAACGTTGTCGTGGCTAGAGCCGCGGTAACTAGCCCGGAGGCGCCTAAAGGGAGGGAGAGATGGCTAAAAGGACAAAGGCAGACATTTTAAAATTAGTCAAAGCGCACAAGGTGAAGTTTATCCGCCTCTGGTTCACCGATGTTCTGGGTTTCTTGAAAGGGTTTGCTATCACTGCCGATGAATTAGAGGGCGCATTGGAAGAGGGTATGGGTTTTGACGGCTCATCTATCGAGGGGTTTGCCCGCATAGAGGAATCAGATATGATCGCCCGGCCAGACCCGGACACCTTTGCCATTATTCCCTGGCGCACAGGAGACAGCTATAACGTAGCCAGGATGTTCTGCGATATTTATGAACCTGGTGGAAAGCCTTTTGAAGGGGACCCCCGTTATGTCTTGAAGCGAAATCTCGCCCGAGCCAAAGAAAAGGGCTTTACCTATAATGTCGGCCCGGAACTTGAGTATTTTTATTTTAATAATGCCCAGGCCCCCCAGCCGCTTGACCAGGGAGGTTATTTTGACCTGGTTCCTTTAGATGTTGCCCAGGATTTGCGCCGGGACACAATATTGACGCTTCAGGATTTAGGTATTGCAGTGGAATATAGCCATCACGAGGTCGCCGCAAGCCAGCATGAAATAGATTTACGCTATACCGATGCGCTTGCCATGGCCGACAATGTGATGACTTACCGTCTGGTGGTGAAAGAGATTGCCCGCAATCACGGGGTGTATGCTACCTTTATGCCTAAGCCTATCTTTGGCATAAACGGCTCCGGCATGCATGTGCATCAATCCTTATTCAAGGGCGAGAAGAATGCCTTCTTTGACGCCAAAGACAAACATCATCTTTCTGGCATAGGTAAGGCTTATACCGCAGGCCTTATCAGGCATGCGCAGGAGATTACCTCTATCACCAGCCAGTGGGTTAATTCTTATAAGCGCCTGGTCCCGGGTTATGAAGCGCCGGTATATATCTGCTGGGCGCAGATGAACCGCTCTGCCCTGATACGCGTTCCTATGTATAAACCGGGGAAAGAAAAGGCTACGCGCATCGAATACCGCTCTCCGGACCCTGCCTGTAATCCCTACCTGGCTTTTTCTGCGATGCTCGCCGCAGGCCTGGAAGGCATAGAGAAGAACTATAAGCTGGCAGAACCGGCTAATGACAATATCTATCGTATGAGCGAAGAGGAGAGGCGTAATTCTGGTATCAAGTCCCTGCCCGAAGACTTGTTTGAGGCGATTAAGATTTCCGAGAACAGCAGGCTGGTTAAGGACTGCCTGGGAGATAAGGTCTTCGAGTATTTTATACGCAATAAAAAGATGGAATGGGACGAATATAAGGCGCAGGTTACGCAATACGAGGTAAATAAATACCTGCCGATATTATAAGATGCCGCAGTCTAAGAAAGAAGCGCCTTATAAGATTTACCTAAAACAGATAGAGGCGCTTTCTAAAGTCGCCAGCCTCATAACCTCCGGGCTTTATCTGGACGAACTCCTACGCCTGATGGTCAATGTCACTGCCCAGACCATGAATTCTAAAATCTGCTCCCTGATGCTCCTGGACCCGGATAAAAAAGAGCTGGTAGTCAGGGCTACGCAGTCTATTTCAGAGGCCTATAATAAAAAGCCGAATGTAAAGTTAGGGGAGGGTATCGCCGGACAAGTCGCCCAGGAGAACAGGCCCATATGCATCCTGGATGTAAAGAAGGACATGCGCTATTTAAACCAGGATATAGCCAGAAAAGAAAAACTCTGTTCTCTGGCGAGTGTGCCGCTTTCGGTAAAAGGCAGGGTAATAGGGGTTCTTAACTCTTATACTTCACATAAGCATAAATTTAGCAAGCCGGAATTAGAGGTACTCGTTGCCCTGGCGAGCCAGGCAGCAGTGGCTATTGAGAATGCGGAGCTTGACCTTAGGGCCCGTAGCGCCGAAGAAGCGCTGACTACCAGAAAGCTCGTTGAACGGGCTAAAGATATATTGGCTCAGGAGGCTGGCGTCCTTTCCTCTGAAGCATATCGGCTGATTCAAAAGCAGAGTATGGATAGCCGTAAATCCATGCGCGAGGTTGCCGAGGCTGTAATTCTCTCCAGTGACATAAAAGCCAGAAACAAAGCGTGAGGCCAGATTAAAAATTTATTCTTTTTAGATGTGCCACTACGTTTTCAGTGATTGAGTCAGGAGTTGATGCGCCTGCAGTAACGCCTACTTTCCTTGCTTCTCTGAACCAGCGCTTCTTTATTTCGCCCGCATCGCTGATCCAGTAACTTCTGGGATTCAGTGATTTAGCTATTTCATAGAGCCTTTTGGTATTAGCGCTGTTCTTAGAGCCGATGACAATCATCACCTCATTTTCCAAGGGCATGCTTCTTATTTCGTCTTGCTTTATCTGAGTAGGCCTGCATATAGTATTGAAGAATCTTAAATCTTTGATATGTAGCCTCAAGATCTCCAGGATCTTCGCTACCTTATCTATATTCTGGGTGGATTGTACTACCACAGAGGCTTTTTTTAGCCCGCGGATTGAGGCCTTGGGTATGTTTTTCTGGGTGTCGATTACTACGGCCTTATTCTTAAGCTGCCCGATAATCCCATGCACCTCATCATGTGCTCTATCCCCGATAATTATAATTTTATACCTTTTTTCTTCCATGGTTCTGGCAATCCTGTGAATTTCCTTTACCATAGGGCAGGTAGCGTCTATAACCTTGTAACCTAAGGCATGCGCTTCTTTGATAGTATTGCGGCATGCGCCGTGAGCGCGGATAAGCAGGATCCTGTTTTTACCCGGGGTGAGCTTCTTTATTTTCTTTATCCCCATTCTCTCTATTTCTCTGACCACGTTTTCGTTGTGCACAATATCGCCTAACATATAAACCTGCTCCCGCGATCTAGCGGTATCTAGGGCGATGTTAAGTGCCCTTTTGACTCCGAAGCAGAACCCTGCTGATTTAGCTACGTTTATCTTCATAATCATGCCCTCAACAGATTTTTAAATACTATATATGCCTTTTTCGGTCCGTAGATATGGATACGTCGGGAGAACACGTCGAATCCGTGCTGTTCTATTTCATCCAGTATCCCGGAATACATGTCTTGCATTGAGAGGATAATGAAACGCAGCCTCCTGCTCGAGACAAACCTTAAGCCCTGCATAGCGCGGACGTAGTAAGACCGGGCCCTTTTTATTTGGAATTCCATCAGGCGTTTGAAATTATCGTCTACCCTGCCCTGTGCTATATTTTTTTCGCTAACGCCAAAACTATCCATTTCATCCTGAGGCAGATAAACCCTTCCTTTGTCCCAGTCTTCTTTTATGTCCCGCAATATATTGGTAAGTTGCATGGCAGTGCCTAAATCTATGGCGTATTTTTCTACCTCTGGATTATCGCACTCAAATACCTTAAGCATAATCAGGCCGATGACTCCCGCTACCTTATAGCAATAAGAAGAGAGATCCTGGAAGTCGCGGTAACGGTTCTTATCCAGGTCCATCTGCATACCTTCGATGAGCTCGTAAAAATACTCTGCGGGTATCTGAAAGCGTTTTACGGTTTCCCTGAAGGCCAAAAGTGTGCTTTTTTCCAGACCACAATTACTATAAGCCGACTCTATATCTTCTCTGACCCTGGAGAGCCTCTCCTGTTTCTGAAAGGATTTCATGTCATCCACTGCTTCATCGCTATCCCTGCAGACAACATATATGGCGTAGGTAGCATCCTGCTTGGGCCTGGGTAGGAATTTAGAGGAGAAGTAAAATATCTTGGCGTGTTCCCTGGTTATTTTACGTGCCCGGGCGAACCCCAGGCGCAATGTTTCATAACGGGTTAATTCTTCCATAACCTTAAAATGCCCTTCCTGCGGATCTCCTAAATAATAAATACAGGTTTGTTTGTATCAGCGATAATTAGCGTCGGCTAAAGGGCAAGGATCTGGGAACAGTATTTATCCAGGAGCCCGCGGTATTTTGGTTTTATGCCGCTTGCGCCATTGTAGTTTTGAGCTTCCTTAGCAAGTGTTTTTATTTCTTTCTTGGTGGAATCCAGGGCTCCGGAGTCTCTTATAATCTTACGCATCGTAAACAAGTCTTTTTTATTCACCAATCTTTTTGCAAAGACCTTTTTTATAATCGACTGTTCTTTTGCTGAGGAATTCTGCCATGCGTACCAGGCCAGGAGCGTCTTTTTTCCTTCCTGCAGGTCTGTAAGCGAAGGTTTGCCGGTTTTTTCCTCAGTATCAAACATCGAGATTATATCGTCTTTTATCTGAAAGGCCCTGCCTAGGCATACCCCGTATTTAAATATATTGTCTACCTGGTTTTCTTTGGCCCCTGCCAGTATTGCCCCTATGCTTAAAGGAGAGGCAAAGGAGTAGTAGGCGGTTTTAAAGTCATATACCCGGTAGATCTCCTCCTTTTTTATCCGGCCCAGTCCTTTGGCTCCGCAGAGGAGCTCTATGAATTCTCCTGTGCCGGTGTACATGGCAGCCTCGAGGAATTTCTTTAATGCCTTTTCTTTGCGCCCGGGGTCTTCCTTTATGGAGAGGAAGGCGTTTATGGCGATGGCATAGATCACATCCCCCAACACTATCGCCAGGTCCTCTCCGTTAAACTTCAGACGGGAGAGGCCTTTTAGGTAATTGTTGAGCAATGCGTGCATCGAAGGCTTGCCTCTTCTGGTGGCGGATTTATCTATGATATCGTCGTGAATGAGCATGAAGTCATGCAGCAGCTCCATTGAGAGCGCGCTCTTATAAAGGCCGTAGGCAGCTTTCTTGGAGAATCCCAGGTAACCGATAATAAAAAGCAGGGGACGGATCCTCTTGCCGTCTCGTAAGACGAATTCCTTTATGCTCTTGATCAGAAGGGGGGATATTTCCCCCAGGGAATAGGTCTTATCCATGCTGTTGATAAGATTTCCCAGTTCACTGTCCAGGCGGTTTTTTATTTTGTAAAACATATTTTTATGATACCATATAATCAAGACTATGAAAGAAGAATTTCTGGCGGTTAAAAGTAACGCTGGAGGGGCTTCGGCTGCTATCATAAGGGCCCTGAGACTTCCTTTTATAAGCGCAAGTCTCCTGCCTTTTTTTCTGGGTTCATCCATTCAGAGGAGCGGATTCAGCCCCTCTGCCTTCTTTTTGGGGCTGGTTTGCGTTGTGGCGACCCATCTGGGAGCAAACCTGGTTAATGACTATGCGGATTCAAGGTCAGGGGTAGATTGGCAGGAGGAGCAGTTTTATGGCTTTTTCGGCGGCTCAAAACTTATACAGCAGGGTATTTTTACGGAGAAATTCTATCTGGGGCTGGGGATTCTCTTCTTTGTGTTATCGTTTGGCTGCGTCGTTGTTTTAACCTTTTTGCTAAGGGACCTTAGAGTAGTAGGTTTTTATAGCATCATCATATTCCTAGGCATAACCTATTCCCATAAGCCCTTACAGTTCTCATACCATTATTTAGGAGAGCTGGTAATTTTTCTTCTCTTTGGCCCTGCGTTGGTTATGGGCGGATATTTCCTGCAGGCGCTGATCTTTCCGGATATGCAAAGTTTCATGATCTCCCTGCCTATGGGGTTTTTGATTGTCGGTATACTCTTTGCCAATGAAATCCCGGATTACCCACAAGATAAGAAATGCGCTAAACTTAATTTAGTCTCCCTGCTTGGTCCCGAGAGGTCATACCTGGCGTACCTTTTAATAAATTTTGCTGCGTTTTCTGCTATAGCTTTAAATATCAGCCGGGGATATTTTGGCCGCTGGGCTTACCTGTCGTTTTTGTTTATTCCGCTGGTCTTAAGGGCCGCCTTTATTTTAATGGGCCCTCAGGAGAAAACAAGACTGGTTCAATCTTCTAAAATGGCCATCTCTACGCATGTCTTGGTGAGCGTAGTGCTGGCGCTGGATCTTTTACTATGAAAAAGATAGTGGTTATAGGGGCTGGTTTTGCCGGTCTTTCCGCTTCCGGGATATTGAAACGCATAAAAAAAGGAGCAGAATTAACAATAATCGATAAAAATAAGCAATCTAATTTTTTACCGCTTCTTCCTGACGTATTTGGCCGCCGGGTTTCTTCTGACTTTTTGCTTTGGCCCTTGGAGAGACTAAAGGAAGAAGGAGTTAATTTTATAAACGAAGAGGTGTTAACCTTGAATTTGGGTAATAAGGAGGTCTCTACTATCAATAACAGGATAAGTTATGATTATCTGCTTTTGGCCTGCGGGTCAGAGACTAATTTCTATGGTAATGATATGATAAAGCAACGCGCGCTTAAGCTCGACGATGCTGGTGATGCAAAATCAATAATTTTTGCCCTGGAGAATAAAAGCTTTGACTCTTGCCTTATTGCCGGAGGAGGATATACGGGCATAGAGATATCCTGTGGCTTGAGGGCGTATTTTGACAGCAGGAGAGTAGATAAAAAAATATTTATTGTGGAACGCGCCCCGGCAATACTGGGCCCTTTGCCTTCATGGATGCGGGATTATGTTCTGGAAAATTTAAAAAGATTAAATATCGAAGTCTTTACCGCTACCTTTATCGATAAGATAGAAGGAGAAAACATCCGTTTATCATCAGGGGTAACCTTTGAAAACGCCTTGCTTATCTGGGCTGCGGGTGTCAAGACCCCTGACTTTATCCAGAATTTAAATATAGAAAAAACCCCTCAGGGCAGGATTAAGGTGGACGAATACTTACGCTTTGCCCAGGGTTGTTTCGCAGCCGGAGACGCGGCGAATTTCTCTTACAAAGATAACTTTTTAAGGATGGCAGTGCAGTTTGCCATAACCGAAGGGGAATTGGCCGCAGACAATATCCATAGGTCAATAAAGGGCTCACCGCTTAAGAAATACAGGCCGTTGGATTTAGGGTATGTTATACCTATGGCCAACAACCGTTCCTGCGGCAGGGTCATGGGTATAGAGGTTAAGGGGTTGCTTGCTACATTCCTGCATTACTCTATGTGTATTTGCCGTTCCTTGGGCCTTAAGAATAAACTAGGCCTGTTAATCGCTTTGCTAAAAGGAGGTGGCTGATGTTAGATTGGGGTATCTTGATTCTAAGACTTGGCTTAGGCATCATGTTTTTTGCCCACGGATTACAGCTGGCCTTCGGAAGATTTGGCGGGCCGGGAGTATCCGGTTTTGCGAAAATGCTTTCGGGCCTGGCTTTTCCCGCGCCTCTCTTCTGGGCTTTCCTGGCAGCTTACACTACCCTTATCGGGGGGTTATTTCTAATCCTGGGTATTTTTACCAGATTAGCCGCCGCGAGCCTCCTTATCTTTATTCTCGTGGCAGCCTTTAAAGTGCATTTGGCTAAAGGTTTTTTTATGCAGTCAGGAGGGTTTGAGTATAACTTTATAATAGCCTGTGTTTGTGTTACTCTTATAATACTGGGTCCGGGAGGCTTTAGCCTTATCAAGAAATTTTAACCGCAAGCCCTGGTCCGCAAAGATATTTATCGCAGAGAGGATAAAAAAAGATGGGTGAGGTATACTTAACCAAGGAAGGCTACCACAAGCTGGCCGAGGAGCTGGAGCATCTTAAGACAGTCAAGCGCAGGCAGCTTGCCCGTGCAGTGGGAGAGGCCAGGGCCCACGGAGACATAAGCGAGAACGCCGAGTACGACGCTGCCAAGGACGCGCAGGGGCTGAATGAGAAAAAGATTGCCGAGCTTCAGGAGAAGCTTGCCAGCGCACATATCTTGGATGAGAATATGCCAAGCGATGAAGTATTGGTAGGGGCTAAGGTAAGGCTTAAAGACATGGACTCGGGGGAAGAGTTGGAGTATATGTTGGTCTCAGAACTGGAGGCAGACTACTCCCAAAACAAGATTTCCGTGACTTCTCCTGTGGGCGAAGGCCTATTGAACCATAAGGAGAACGAAACAGTAGAAATCAAAATACCTGCGGGGGTATTGAGGTATAAGATACTGAAGATATCCAGGCAGTAGTAATTGCCTCGTTGGAAAAGCAGGGATTGTTCTACCTTCCGTGGCTGGTGGGGGACAATTAACTGCCTTGTTGTTTTCCAGCGGGGCCTGTTTTCAT
The DNA here is from genome assembly GCA_964554825.1 of uncultured Planctomycetales bacterium. Lineage (GTDB taxonomy): Bacteria > Omnitrophota > Gorgyraeia > Gygaellales > Profunditerraquicolaceae > VGKF01. Next base: position 382 of record CAZKQC010000008.1, on the reverse strand, counting down.
TAAAGAGGGGCTTATGTACCGCAAGTATTCAGGATATGACAGGAGGAGATTCCAGCGCCTGGATTTAAATATCCTGCTCCTTTACCGGGTGAACGAACCTGTATTTGTGCGTATGCAGGTGGGCGATAAAGAGATCGAGGCCACCATGCTTAATTTAAGCGAGGGAGGAATGGGGTTCCTGACTAAACACAATATTCCCGTAATGACAGAGCTTTTCATAAAATTTACCCTTTCCAAAATGGACAAAAACGGAGGGATTACCTTCCATGGTCCTATGCGGATTGTAGGTGAGGTGCGCTCCAGCACCCCTGTGGAGAACGACGAGTACCGCCTGGGAGTTTCTTTTACCAAAATAAAATTGCAGGATAGAGCAGAAATAATA
>CAZKQC010000007.1:0-20803 GCA_964554825.1 uncultured Planctomycetales bacterium | reverse complement strand
CCTGCATGTTCCATCAAGTGGAAGGTTTTATGGTGGATGAGGATATCAGGTTCTCTGACCTTAAGGGGATACTGGAGGTTTTTGCTAAAGCCGTCTTTGGTCCGGAAATCAAAATGCGTTTTCGGCCCCACTTCTTCCCTTTTACCGAACCTTCGGCAGAAGTAGATATCTCCTGCATTATCTGTAAAGGCAAGGGGTGTTCTGTCTGCGGCAGGAAGGGGTGGCTGGAGATCCTGGGGAGCGGCATGATCCACCCTAACGTGTTTAAGAATGTGGGCTATGACCCTAAGAAATACACGGGGTTTGCCTTCGGCATGGGGGTGGAGAGGATCGCCATGCTTAAATACGGTATTGATGATATCAGGGTCTTTTTTGAAAACGACCTGCGTTTCTTAAAACAGTTTTGACGCCATGAAAGTTACCTATAACTGGTTAAAAGACTTTGTGGATATTACGATTGCGCCCCAGCTCTTAGCAGAAAAGCTTACTATGGCAGGCCTGGAGGTCGTCTCGACAGAGGCGCAAGAGGAGGACTTTGTCTTTGAGATCGAAATAACCTCTAACCGTCCGGATTGGTTAAGCGTTATCGGTATCGCCAGGGAAATAGCGGCAATCACCTCAAAAAAATTAAAAATCCCTGCTTTACCCAGGCCGCATACGCTAAGGTCCCAGGCTAAGCAGGCGCTGGTAATGAGGGTAGAGAATAAAAAAGATTGCCCCCTTTATACCGCAAGGATCATCAGAAACGTCAAGGTTGCCCCTTCTCCTGGCTGGCTTAGGCAAAGGCTGGAGCTGGTAGGGTGTCGCTCGGTGAACAACATAGTGGATATTACCAATTACGCCTTGTTTGAGTGGGGCGAACCTCTGCATGCCTTTGATTTTGATGCGCTCCAGGAGAACAGTATAATTATCAGGCGCGCCCGAGATAAGGAGAGGATAATTACTATTGACGGTCAGGAGAGGATACTTTCTCCGGAAATTTTAGTTATTGCCGACGGGAAAAAACCTGTGGCAGTAGCCGGGGTAATGGGAGGCGAGGCTACCGAGGTACGCAGCAGCAGCAAAAATATACTGCTGGAGGCAGCTATATTTAACCCCGGGCTTACCCGGCGCAGCAGGCAGAGGCTGGGGATGCAGAGCGAGGCCTCCTATAGATTTGAGCGCGGGGTAACTGCCGATGTAGTGGAGAAAGCGAGCCTGAGGGCAACGCAATTGATTCAGGAGATTGCCTGCGGAGAATACGTCCTGGAAAAATATTCAGGAGCGCCTTGGCGCTCAAGAAAAAGCATTATTTTAGACCCGCTACAGGCCCGCAAGATTAGCGGGGTAAAAATACCGCAGTCAAGGATCAAAACCATCCTGAGTAACTTAGGTTTTGGCTTGCGCCCCGTAGCCAAAAAGAAATTATTAGTCCAGGTGCCTTTCTGGCGTCAGGATGTGGTTTCAGCAATAGACTTGGTCGAAGAGCTGACCCGCATCTATGGTTATGGCCGCCTGCCTACCAGCATCCCGCGGGTAAGTCCGCGGGTAAACGAAACCACACCAAGAGACCTGGTCTCTATTGTCAAGAATACACTTCTGGGCCTGGGTTTAAACGAGGTCATCACCCATAGTTTAATAAGCCGGCAGTTGTTAGCTGATTTTGGCATAAACCCAGAGAGCAGCGTCGAGCTTAAGAATCCGCTCAGCAAAGAGCAGGCAGTATTGAGGCCCTCCCTTCTGCCTTCTCTTGCCAGGTGCGTAAGCTATAACCTGAACCAGAGACAGGCATATGTTAATATCTTTGAGATAGCCAAAGTCTTTAGCCTAAGCCCCGATGGCTCAGCCTTGGAAGAGCTATCTCTGGGGGTTTCTCTGTGCGGCGAGAAGTCATTTCTTTCAGGCAAAGGGCTGGTTAGAGAAGAAGCAAGCCCTTTGCACTTAAAAGGCATAGCAGAGGCATTATTTAAAAAACTGGGCACTGGAGACTATCGTTTTGTTTCGGCAGGCCCAGGCGAAACAGGGGTTTATCTGGGCCGGGAAGAAATAGGCAGGGTTGTCAATCTGCCAAAAGAAGCCCTGGAAAAGGCGGAGATCAAGAATAAAGACGTGTTTATGCTGGAGCTCGCCCTGGATAAAATTTTTGCTGTTAAGGGCCCGGTGAAAAAATTTATACCTCTTCCCAGATATCCCGGCATAGTAAGGGATATAAGTTTTATCTGTAGGGAAAATATATCCACAAAAGAATTATTAAAGGCAATGGAGGAAAAAGGCTCTCCCTTACTTGAGGGGGTGGCAATAACCGATTATTATAAAGGCAAACAGATACCTCAGGGCTACAGGAGCCTGACCGTATCCTGCCTTTATCGTTGTGGAGAACGCACCTTAACCGAGGCGGAAGTAAATCCAGTGCACGAGGCAGTCTTTCGCCTATTAAAGGATAAGTTTGGCGTCTCTCCTCGCGTTAACAGTTGACTTGAGGATAAAGATGTGCTATACTCTACCCGTTAATAGAAGCGTTCTTTTAAAATATCCCTGCCGTGCGCGTTGGAATAATTGATGATTGTTGAACCAACACCAACAAACCGGGGGTTTAACTCTGGTTACGCCTTGGCGTAACGGGTAAACACCCACCTGTAACCAAATCGGTTCAGACCATCGTATTCAACGGCACAGTGCGGGGATTTTTTATGATCCCCGCTGCTTCGCCTTGCTTCGCAAGGCAAAGCAAGGCGGCGGGGAGAAATAATCCCTTACAGCTGCTATTACAGGTATCCTGTAAGGGAGTAGAAATCTCTATGGACCTTTTCTCCGAACCAACTAACCCAAGCACCAACAAAGATTTGCCTCTGGCAGTGCGCATGCGGCCGCGGGGCCTGGACGAATTTTTTGGCCAGAGACATATATTGGCCGAAGGTAAACTGCTGCGCCGGGCAATCGAGGCAGACCGCATCAGCTCCCTTGTGTTGTATGGACCTCCTGGCGTGGGCAAGACTTCTCTTGCCTGGTGCATTGCCAATGTCACCAAGGCAAATTACGTGGCCATTAATGCCACTACTTCCAACGTAGAGGAATTAAGGAGGGTTATCGCCGGGGCCAAAAACCGCAAGGCAGGCAGATCCGGCAAGACCATACTTTTTATCGACGAAATACACCGTTTCAATAAGGCCCAACAGGATGTCCTGATGCCTGATGTGGAGGAGGGTAATCCTATTCTGATTGGCGCGACCGTGCATAATCCATTTTTTTCGCTGGTCGCTCCCCTTCTGTCTCGTTCGCTGGTTTTTGAACTCAAGTCTTTGAAGGAGGAAGAAATCCTGGAGATCCTTACCTTGGCCGTCAAGGATAAAGAGAGAGGGTTAGGCAATATTAAGGTAAAAGTTGACAAAAAAGCCTTTCTATTCCTGGCTAAAACATGCGAAGGTGATGCGCGCAGGGCCCTGAATGCCCTGGAGGTGGGCGTCTTAACCACCCCGAAAGCCAAAGACGGCTATATTAAATTTGACTTGGATGCTGCGGCAGAGTCGATCCAGAAGAAGGCCTTACTTTATGACCGGGACGAGGATGGTCATTACGATACCGCCTCGGCGTTTATCAAGTCTATGCGCGGATCTGATCCTGACGCAGCCCTGTACTGGATGGCGAAGATGCTCTATGCCAGAGAGGAAGCGCGTTTTATCGCCCGCAGGGTCTGCATTGCCGCTGCGGAGGATGTGGGTAATGCCGATCCTCTGGCACTGGTATTGGCTAATGCTGCGCTGCAGATAGCGGAATTTGTAGGTATGCCGGAGGCCAGAATCCCCCTGGCCCAAGCGGTAATATATGTTGCCTGCGCGCCTAAATCCAATGCCAGCTATCTGGCTATCGAAGGAGCCGCCGGCGATATCGAAAAACAAAAGGTACAGGAAGTCCCGGATCATCTTAAGGATGCCTCTTATTCCGGGGCCGAGGCCCTGGGTCACGGCAAGGACTATAAATATCCGCATGATTTTACGGGGCATTATGTAAAACAGAAATACACCAGAAAGTCAGTCAGGTATTATTTTCCTACGGAGATAGGTTATGAGGCCAAGATTAAACAGCGTCTGGATAAGCTGCGCCAAAAAGAGCATGATAGTCCATGAAGCGACTCTTATTGTTGCTGCTGGAGATACTTCTGATTGTAAGCGTAGGACTGGTTGTTTATTTTAATTACCGGGGCAAAGGAAAAATCCGGCCTTACCGCACATTAGTAATTACAAACGGAAAACTGCATTTTTTGAACCCGGAGCTAGAAGAAAAACTGATATTTTATCTGACCAGGCAGCTAGGAGTTTATAAAGGCTCTTTTGAGATTGTGGATGTGGTTAACTTAGGCACGCGCGATATAACCGGCGTCGAGTATATCCTGGTGACCATAAAAGCCCCTGGCGGGAGGCTCTGCCAGGTTGTTTTGTCAAAAGGCCTCTATCCCTGGGCGCAGTGGGAGATAGCTGCTGAAAGTTCCCGCCTCAAGGAGACTGGTAATGCCCTGCTGCCTGATCCTTCGGCAGATAAGGCCTGGATGAGAGAATTGGGCGTTACCTCCCAGGAGATCAGGGCGTATTACCTAGGACATCCTGAGCTTACCCAGGAGGAGGCAGAGTCAGCCTTTTTAGACAAAGAAACCGGGATGCATGCATTGCCTGCGGATTGGGAAAAGACTGAACGCATCAAACCTCGCTTCAGCTTAGAGATTAGCAAGGATAAGGGTTTCCGTTTTGTATCCGGGATGGCGGCAGACAGCACTTATGATTCTTACTGGAAGCTGGATTACCCTGCGGCTTATTCCGGTCCCGGTTACCGGGCGTATCTTTATGACAAGATAGACGGCAGTAAACAATAAAAACTAAAATAAGGTATTTCAAAAAAAGGAGGCGACATTGGTTGAGAGAAGCGAATACAAAGGAAAACCGATATTGGTAATCAAGAGGGAAGAGGACGATCAGTATCCCTTTTCTTTTGGTCTGACAAAGGCCAAGCTTATCCTCGAGAATATAGACGAGATCAAAAAGTTTGTAGAAGAAAACAACAAAGAGGCCTAGCGCAACCTTAGGGGAGAGAGCTTGTCTGCGACAAACAAAATATTACGACCGGCCCTGACGCTAATCGTAGTTCTGGTGTTATCCTTGCTTATGGCAGAGCTGTGTTTGAGGCTCTTTTGGGGGATGAGCGGATTAAAGGGAGAGCTTTATCAGAAGAGCGCCAACACGGTCTTACGCTATGAATTAAAACCAAACACCTCTCTTAATATTCCCGGACATTATGAGAATGTTCGTATCAACTCTGACGGTTTCCGGGGACCGGAATACAGCCTGCATAAAGGCCGGGGTACCTACCGCATAATAATGATAGGTGATTCAGTAACCCTATCCCGGCTTACGAAGTGGGAGGATAGCCTGGCGCAGAGGCTGGAAGCCATGCTCTCCAGCCTATGCCCCGGTAAAAAAATAGAGGTTTTGAATATGGGGGTAGAGGGTTATAACAGCATCCAGGAGCTGGAGCTGCTCAAGAGCAAGGCTTTAAAATACAGCCCGGACATGGTTATTCTTCATTACTGCCTCAACGATCCGGACTATCCGGAGTATTATTTTAAGAAGAATTTTATTAACCGCCATTCCCTGCTCGTGCGTTATTTTCTCTACAGGGAGAAAAAACACTGGATTAAAAAAGACAGACAGCTTAAAGGGATTAAGAGCGATGTGGATGCCTACCGTTATTTTTATAACACGCAGTGTTGGCAGGATGCAAAAGAGGCGGTTTTGGAGATGGCAGATATAACTAGGGCGCACGGGATCAAGATGGTGTTGTTGATCGTGACAGAATTTTCTCTGCCCGTCAAGGACTTCCGTGAAGGTTACCCATTTTGGTATATACACAAGATGCTTTGGGAGTTTAAGCACGATAACATGATTATTATTGATCCGCTTAAGGAATTCAGCCGGATGAACGCGGATGTTAATGGACTACGAGTTTGGACTTATCCTAACCTAAAGGCCAATAACATCATCGCAGGTTATACGGTAGAGAAATTAAAAGAAAATGGCCTCTATCCCTGCGAGTAAAAAACGATGAAGAGATTTATTTTTTATCTGTTCAGGTGGCAGTTAAGCACTCCCATACTCTGGCTGGTGGTCAGACACCTGGGAATGGGCCTTGTCTCTACCATTATTGCCAATCTCATCGGAGGGGCAATATTCTTTTGGGTAGACAGGTTTATCTTTACCTCTCCGCGCCTGGAGGTCTGGCATTTAAAAGAAAAAGGCCGTTGTCATAGGTGCGGCAGAGAGGCTGTATTGCGCAGACTTGTGCGCGCGGGTAGTTATGACCGCACAGATGCGCCGGCGGTATTTTTATGCGCTAAATGCTCCAGAGAAAAACTGGTTGAACTTAAAGCCAGGGGTATCCGGGCAAATCATGCCAATTACAACGATTAAGAACACAGGGAGAACTAAAACGTATTATACAATGTGCCAGCAACGGAGAAGATGATGCAATTCAAGGAGCTCAAAAATACGATTAAGGGTATCGGCGTAGAAACTTCCAGGAAAGAAGATGATAATTATCTTGAAGTAGTAATGATAAAGGATAAATTGACAGAGGTTATCGTGAACCTCAATAACCTGTTTGGTTCCGCCCAGGGAAAGCCTACCCCCAGAGCGCAGGATGTTATTAATGGCTTTGGCGGAGTTATGAAGGGGCAGACGCTCTATTTTTGGCATGAAAATAAATCTTTTATCTTTGTCATGCTCTGGCCTTGGCAGGACGGCGAGCATGTTACGCTCAAAATGGGCCAGGGTGAATCCAGTATTTCTCCTTGAGCCTGTAGCGTATTCATGATAAAATTAATGAATACGGGGAGAGTAAGGTGATTATTACAGAGCAAAAACCGATTGCGCAGATTATAGATAGCCTCAAAGGCTATACCAAGGTCTTTCTGGTAGGTTGCGGAGAATGCGCCACTACCTGTAAAACCGGAGGCGAGGAGCAGCTTTTAGCAATAAAGGCGCTTCTGGAAAAAGAAGGAAAGGTTGTGCTGGGTGCATGTATTCCTTCTGCGCCTTGCGTTGCCTCCCAGATCAAGACCGAATTAGCAAAAAATAGCAAGATCCTGCGCGAGGCAGAGGTAGTGTTAGTCTTGGCCTGTGGGCTGGGCGTACAGTCCTTGAAGGATAATGACAGGCTGGGCCTCACGGTCTTACCGGGCTGCAATAGCCTCTTTGGCGCAGTCATGGACGCCCAAGGTAATTTCTACGAGAAATGCTCTCTCTGCGGAGAATGCGTGCTTGATATTACTGGCGGTATTTGCCCGCTTACGCTCTGTACAAAAGGGCTTTTGAACGGACCCTGCGGAGGCATGGACAAAGGAAAATGCGAAACGGATAAAGACAAAGATTGCGCCTGGGTGTTGATCTATAGAGAGCTGGAGAAGAAGAACAAGTTAGGTAATATTAAGAAGGTGCAGCCGGCCAAGGACTACAGAAAAAATACCAGGCCGCGTAAATTAATATTAACCAGTTAAAATGGAACAGTCGCCTTATAGCGAAAAAGTAATGGATCACTTTCTCCATCCGCGCAATGTCGGCGAGATTGCCGATGCCAACGGGATAGGCAATGTAGGAAACCCCGTGTGCGGAGACGTGATGCGCATGTACCTGAAGATAGAAAACGACATCATCACGGACGCAAAGTTCAAAACCTTCGGTTGCGGTGCGGCAATCAGCACAAGCTCCATGGTTACGGAGATGGTCAAGGGTAAGAGCATAAAAGAGGCCCTGGGGATTTCCAACAAGGCAGTAGCCCAGGCCCTGGGCGGGTTACCCGCGATTAAGATGCATTGTTCGGTGCTAGCCGAGCAGGCGCTCAAGTCAGCGATAAAGGACTATTATAAAAGACAGGGTAAGGATATTGATTTCGATGATGTTGACAAAAGAAGAGATCCGTAGTAAAATTCTCTTGAGATTAAAAACACAGAAGGAGGAAAGCCGAAAGAGAAAAAGTAAGGTAATAAAAAATAAGCTTTTTAGGACCTTAGTTTTCAAAAAGGCAAAGTACGTGATGTTCTACATCTCGTTTGATGGCGAGGTCGATACAGGAGACATGATAAAGGAAGCGAAAAGGTCAGGTAAGATAGTAGCAGTGCCGGTTTGCAAAGCAGGCGGCATACTCTATCCGGCTCTTCTGGGAAAAAAAACAAAACTAAAGAGGGGCCTTTACGGGGTATATGAGCCTGTGGTGTTAAGAGGTATTGACTTGCGAGCAATAGATCTTGTGATTGTGCCAGGCGTTGCGTTTGACGGACGCGGTAACCGTCTGGGGCGCGGAAAAGGTTGTTATGACAGATTCTTGAAAAAAGTCCCCAAACGCACTGCTTCCGTAGGTCTGGCATTTGATTTCCAAATCTTACCTTCCTTACCCGCCACCACGCATGATGTGGGCGTCAAAAGGGTAATCTTTAATTAATAGGTAAAAGATTACCTCCAGTTTAATCAGCCAGAAACCCAATTTTTAAGCTTTAATCGTTATCTGTTTGTAAAGGAGGACAATAAATACCATGGCAAATCTTATTATATACATAGCTATTGCCGTGCTTGCGCTGTATCTCGGGTATTTCTTCAGGCGCTATATAGCCGAAAGAAAGATCCAGGATGCCGAAGCCAAGGCGAAGATTATCTTGGAGCAGGCACAGAAAGAAGCACAGGATAAGCGCCGGGAGGCAGAGCTGGAATCCAAGGACCTGCTTTACCGGATGCGCCAGGATTTCGAACACTCTACGCAGGACAGGCGCCAGGAGATAACTAACCTAGAGAAAAGACTCACTCAAAAAGAGGAGAATATTGACCGCCGCCTGGATCTTCTGGAAAAGAAAGAGAAGGAGTTCGAATCCAGGCAGGAGGGGCTAAAGAAACAAGAGGAGGCCTTAAAGGCCAAGGATGCACAGCTGCATGCGTTGATAGCCGAAGAAAAAGAGAGGCTGCAGAAGATCTCTTCGCTCTCTGCGGAGGAGGCAAAACATATACTTCTGAACCGCCTCAACGAAGAACTGAATACCGAAAAAGCGGTATTTATAAAAAAACAAGAAGAAGAACTGCGCAGCATCTCTGACAAGAAGGCGAAAGAGATCATCAGTCTTTCCATACACAGGTGTGCGGTTGAGCATGCCGTAGAATCAACTATCAGCGTGGTCAACCTGCCTAACGACGAAATGAAAGGCAGGGTTATAGGAAGAGAGGGAAGGAATATACGCGCCCTGGAGATGGCTACGGGCGTGGATGTAATTATAGATGATACGCCTGAGGCGGTTACCCTTTCTTGTTTTGATACCGTGCGCCGGGAGATAGCCCGTTTGAGCTTGGAAAAGCTTATTTCGGACGGCAGGATCCACCCGGGCAGGATTGAGGAGATAGTGGAAAAATCAAAGAAAGAGATGGAAGAGAAAATACGAGAAGAGGGTGAGCGCGCGGCATTTGACTCCGGGATAAACGGCCTGCACCCTGAGTTGATAAAACTCTTGGGGCGCCTGAAATACCGCACCAGCTTTGGTCAGAACGCCCTGCAGCACTCCAAGGAAGTCTCTTTTCTTTTGGGTGTGACTGCCTCGGAATTAGGACTTGATTTCAAACTTGCCCGTAGAATCGGGCTGTTGCATGATATCGGCAAGGCAGTGGATCATCAAATCGAAGGGACCCATGCCAAGATAGGCGCAGATTTAGCCAAGAAATACGGCGAGTCAGCAGAGGTGGTTGCGGCAATCGAGGCCCATCACGAAGAGGCAGAACCGAAGAGCCTCTATGCTGTTTTGGCCATAGCAGCAGATGCCATCAGCGCCTCTCGTCCCGGAGCGCGGCGGGAGACCCTGGAGACCTACATAAAGAGATTGGATAAACTGGAGTCTATCGCCAATCTTTTTAAAGGCGTTGAGAAATCCTACGCCATACAGGCCGGACGCGAGATACGCGTAATCGTGCAACCGGAGAAGATCTCAGACAGCGACGCTATCAATCTGGCGCGCGATATCCGTAAGAAAATAGAAGAGGGTATGGAATATCCCGGCCAGATCAAGGTTAACGTAATACGCGAAACCAGGGCTATCGAATACGCTAAATAATTATTTGGTATCGCTTGATTAGTTGAATATATGAAAATACTATTTATCGGTGATATTGTAGGTTCGCCGGGCAGGGAGGCAGTGAAGGCGCTGTTACCGGGCCTTAAACAGGAATTTAAACTCGATTTTTCTATTGCTAATGCCGAGAATGCAGCCGGAGGCTCGGGGATAACCTCCCGGGTGGCAGGAGAGCTTTTTGATGCGGGGCTTGATGTGCTGACTGCCGGAGATCATATCTGGAAGAAAAGCGAGATATTTGAATTTATCGACCGGGAAGAAAGGATTCTACGTCCGGCGAACTTTCCTGAAGGTGCTCCTGGACGTGGTGGGGCAGTGTTTAAGACCCAATCCGGCCTGAAGGTGGGCGTGATCAACCTGCAGGGCAGGGTGTTTATGGAAGCCCTGGAATGTCCTTTTAAGACCGGGCGCAGGCTGGTAGGGGAGCTCTCTAAAGAAACCAAGATAATTATTGTAGATATGCATGCTGAGGCTACTTCTGAGAAGGTGGCCCTGGGCTGGTATCTGGATGGCAAGGTCTCCGCAGTCTTGGGCACACATACGCATATACCTACGGCTGATGAGAAAATCCTGCCTCAGGGGAGCGCTTATATTACGGATGTGGGCATGGTTGGATCTGGGGATTCTGTAATCGGCAGAAAGATAGAGGATGTGTTAGCCAGGTTCGTTACTGCGCTTCCCATGAGGTTTGAGGTGGCTAAAGATAATATACAGCTGCAGGGTGTAATCCTGGATATAGATGAAGAGACCGGCAGGGCCAGGGCCATCTCAAGGATACAAAGAAGATTTTTGTAAGCATGAAATTATCTCTCTCGAGACTCTTGGCATTAGCTGTTTCTTGTTGTGCTGTTTTATCCTCTGGCCTATCTCTCGACGCCAACCGGTTTGTTTTTGCCCAGGGAGATACTGTTGAACTGAACCTGGATCTGACCTCCGCCACTATTGAGCTCCCGCAGATTTTTAAACCCAGTATTGATTTAAGCGGCCGCGGATTTCACCGCGAGCTTAGCTGGCCGCAAGGGACAGCTGCTGCCGAAGCCTTGGATATCTGGCAGAAGGATATCGGGTTTAAGGGGATATACCGGATACAGTATAATCTTTGGGAGATAAACGACCTGGCAAAGAACAGACGGCTTCAGGATAAATTACTGAATAATTACGAGGAGATAATTAAAAAAATCACCGACGCAGGCGGCGTGGTTATTGTGGATATATTTGGCACGCCTGCCGGGCTGGGTAAGGTCCTGGATCAAAAAAGCCCGCCCTGGGACCTGCGGGCTTTTAAGGAATTGCTTAGGGGGCATATTCAAAACCTAAGCTGCATTAAAAAATATAATATCTGGTATGAGGTCTGGAGCGCCCCGGACCTGGACGATTTCTTTTTGGGCAGACAGCAGGAGTATCTTAATCTCTACCGTGCGGTAGCTGAGACCATTAAGGAATTAGAGCGGGAATACAAGATTCATATCCCCCTGGGAGGCCCTAGCGTAAGCTGGTGGTTCCAGAGTCTTGACGGAAACAATATTGTTACTCCGGAAAAAAGCCTCATCTATGAACTTATTAAGCTTGCTGCCCATTACCGCCTTCCGCTTGATTTTATCAGCTGGCATAGTTATACGACCGACCCCCGCATAGACAAAGAACTGACCTCTTATAATAAAACTTCCGTAGCTCTGATGCGGGACTGGTTTTCCTATTTCAATCTCAATAAAAACACGCTTTTAATCGTGGATGAATGGAACTATGATAGCGGCGCTAACTTCCTCCCCGCAAGGCAGGATAAAGGTAATATCGCCGCCAGCTATTGCCTAAGCCGCATCAAAGGCATGTACGAAGCAGGCTTGGATTATCAGCTTTATTTCTGCCTTGAGGATTTCCAAAATAACAAGGAAGGTGTCGTGCGTAACGTGGGGGCGTTCTGGTTCGACCAGGAAGCATACAAATACAAAGGCGCTCCCAAGAGCGTATATAACCTTTTTAGGGGCATGGCTGCTTTAGGCAGCAGCATGTACACGGACCCAGCCAAGATAAACGACGAGTTTGTAGGAGTGGTTGGGGCGAAATCAACCGACTCTTTTACCCTGCTCATCTATAATTACATCGACCCGGCAATAGCCAATAACTATATCTCAAGAAATATCGCTAGTCTTAATGCGGCGGAGAGGAAGGCCATTCTCGGGCTGATTAAATCCGAGAAACTGAACAAGGTCATACGTAAGGAACTCGACCTTCTGGGCCTGCGCCTGACTAACAAAGTAAAAACATTATTAAAAAAAGCCCAGGAGCTTAACGATAAAAGCATAAAATTCTCAAGCACCGCGCGGGAGCTCAAGGTTTCTCTTAAGAACCTGAAGGAAGATTATACCTATGAGAGGTATCTTCTCGATTCCTCTTGTGGCCTGGAGTGCGCGTTTAGCCCGGTAGAGACAAAAGATATAACTGCCACCGGCCTCTACCAGGAGACCCTTATGTTAAGCCCTTATTCTGTGCAGATGATTATTTTCAAGCTCAAGCCTAAGGCAGCGGAACCTGCTCTTGTGTCTGCGCTAGCTGAAACAGGGGCTATCAATGCGACCTCGCAGCCGAATAATGCTACGCTGCCCGTAGTCTCAAATACAACAACAGAAATTAACAAGCCGGCAGAGGCCCAAAACCTGACTCTCCTGCCGGATAAGAAATAGGATGGTTGTTTAGCATGCCGGAAGAAAAACAGCATATCTATACGGTTTCTCAGATAACCCAGGATATAAAGTTAATTTTAGAGAATACCTTTGCCGAGGTTTGGGTAGAGGGAGAAATTTCTAATTTTAAAGCCCATCCCTCGGGCCACTTTTATTTTTCATTGAAAGACCAGAATGCCCTTTTGGCTGCGGCAATGTTTAGTCGTTCGAATAAAAACCTTAAATTTAAACTTGAGGATGGTCTGCAGGTTATCTGTTTCGGTAAGATTAATGTCTATCCTCCGCGCGGGCAGTACCAGCTTATAGTGGAGCGTATTGAGCCCAAAGGGATAGGGGCCCAACAGCTTGCCTTTGAACAACTGAAGAATAAGCTACTTAAGGAGGGGCTTTTTGACGCGTCTCGCAAGAAGCCCTTACCGCTCTTTCCCTTTCGTATAGGGGTGGTTACTTCAGTTAGCGGCGCTGCAATCAGAGATATCTTGCAGATACTGAAAAAAGGCGCTGGCTGCGTCGATGTATTAATACGCTCTGTGCGCGTACAGGGTGAGTCTGCTGCCTCCGAGATTGCGTCAGCGATAGAGGATTTTAACGAATTCAAGGCCGTGGACCTGGTAGTTATCTGCCGCGGCGGCGGCAGCAGCGAAGACCTCTGGTCGTTTAACGAAGAGCGGGTAGCCAGGGCAGTATATAACTCTAAAATACCCACAATCTCAGCAGTAGGGCACCAGATAAACGTTACTCTCTCTGATATGGTAGCTGATGTTTTTGTGGAGACCCCCTCAGCTGCGGCGAAGATAATTGTCGATGCCAAGAACTCACTGCTCACTGAGCTGGGCGGCTATAGGTATGAACTTAATGCCTCAATACAAGAGAAGATTCATGAACTGAGCAGTAATCTCATTGCCTTAAGGCATATGCTTAAAAGTCCGTTAGACAGGCTGTTGGAAAAACAACAGCTCCTTGATGAACTGAGCCTGAGGTTATCCGGCAATATCAAATATTCCCTGGAGATCTCCCGGCAGAAGGCCTTTGCGCTTATCGAAAGATTGGAGGCGCTTAGCCCCCTGGCAGTCTTATCCCGGGGATATAGCGTAACTATGCTCCTGCCGCAAGATGAGGTTATAAAAGATATTGCTGGGCTTAAGCCCAAAGATTTTATAAAGACGATTTTAGCTAAAGGGAGTTTTACCAGCGTAGTCCAGGAGGTGCTTACAGATGAAAGAAAAAATAAACCTTGAAGACGATATCAAAAAGCTGCAGAAACTTGTAGAAGAGCTGGGTAGCGGAAAACTTACCCTGGGAGAATCACTTAAGAAATATGAGGAGGGGATTAAGCTCGCGCAGTCCTGTTCTGGCCTGCTAAATGATGCCCAGCGCAAGGTTGAGCTTTTGATGAAAAAAGACGGAAAGTATTCTTTAGAGAAACTTGAAGAAGATGCGCAAGGCAAGGATACAGACTGATGTTTCTTGAAAATATTAATTCACCGCAGGATTTGAAAGGCCTAAGCCCAGATGATCTGGTCCGGCTTGCTGCAGAGGTCCGCGCCAGGATAGTGGAGGTTGTTTCTTCCCGCGGAGGCCACCTGGCCTCAAGCCTGGGAGCAGTAGAGCTGGTGATCGCCCTGCATGATTGCTTGAATACGCCCAGAGATAAAATAATCTGGGATGTAGGGCACCAGGCCTATGCCCATAAAATACTCACCGGCAGAAACAGGGATTTTGATACCCTGCGTCAGTATCAGGGTATCAGCGGTTTTCCGACCAAGGAGGAGTCTGTTTATGATAGTTTTACCACCGGGCATAGTTCTAGCGCCGCCTCTTTAGCGTTGGGTCTTGCCTGCGCCAGGGATTACCTGCCTAAAGAAGAACATTTTAAGGTGGTGGCGGTAATCGGAGACGGCTCTTTAAGCGGAGGCCTGTGTTTCGAAGGGCTTAATAACATTGGGCATCTTAAGAAAGATATCCTGGTGGTCTTAAACACCAACGAGCTAAGCATTGCCGCTAACGCAGGGGCCTTAAGCACTTATCTGAATAAACTCATCTCTCTGCCTATCTATAACCGCTTTAAGGATTCTTTAGAGGGCTTTATGCAATCGCGTATGCCTAAAGGAAGCCGCCTGGTAAAGCTGGCTAATAAATTTGAAGAAGGGCTTAAGGGTTTTTTCATCCCAGGCATGTTTTTTGAAGAACTGGGCTTTCGTTACTTCGGCCCCCTCGACGGGCATAATTTAAGCATCCTCATCCCGGCTTTAAAGAACATCCTGGAGATTAAAGGCCCCAGGCTTCTGCATGTAGTTACCAAGAAAGGCAAGGGTTATGCTCCTGCGGAGAAAGAACCCGTGCGTTTTCACGGTATAGGCCCCTTCGAAATTAAGACCGGCGCACCCTTGAAAACATCCGTTGCCCGGACCTATACGGAAGTATTCAGCGAAAAATTGTTGGCCTTAGCCAAAAATAACAGCAGGATCGTAGCAGTCACTGCTGCTATGCCGGAAGGAACCGGCCTGGATAAATTCCGCGATGCCTTTCCGCAAAGATTTTTTGACGTAGGAATAGCCGAGGCGCATGCAGTCTGTTTTGCTGCCGGCCTCTGCCGCGCTGGTCTGAAGCCGGTGGTTGCGTTGTACTCAACTTTTTTGCAGCGTGCCTATGATCAGATAGTAGAGGATGTAGCTCTTCAGAAGCTGGCAGTGGTTTTGGCCGTTGACCGCGCGGGGATAGTAGGTGAAGACGGCATAACCCATCAGGGGATTTTTGATATAGCCTTTTTAAGAAGCATTCCCAATCTGGTAATTATGGCAGCCAAAAACGCCGAAGAGCTGGAGGCAATGCTGGAATTTGCTATCAACACAGAGATGCCGGTAGCCCTAAGGTATCCCAGGTCCATAATCCCTAACACCAGCCTTATGAGTGAGGATTCGCCTCTGGCATTAGGTAAGGCCGAACTGCTCAAAGAAGGAGCTGACTTTGCCATCATTGCCCTGGGGAGCATGGTTTGGCCTGCCTACGAGGCGATGGGGCTGTTAGAAAAAGATGGTTTGCGGGGCACCCTGATTAATGCGCGTTTCGCAAGGCCCTTAGATGCGGATTTATTTAAGTCAATAGCAGCGCGCACCAAGCATATTTTTACCGCAGAAGAGGCAATTATAGAATCAGGCTTTGGCAGCGCGGTAAGCGAGGCTGTGGGGGGGGCAGTTCACAGGATAGGCCTGCCGTTTGGTTTTTTGCCTCACGGCAAGAGAGAGCTGTTGCTTGAGAAATACGGCCTTAATCCGCAAGGGATAGTCCTTACCGTTAAGGAAACACTGAAAAAACATGGCTAAGATAACCATTAATAAAGATAGATGCAAAGGTTGCCTGCTTTGTGTCAGCGCCTGCCCTAAGGAAATGGTTAAGAAAAGCAAACAGTTAAACAGGCGCGGGGTAAACTATGTGGAATTTCAGGATAATGGTACTTGCCTAGGCTGTACCATGTGCGCTATTATATGCCCGGATTGCTGTATCGAGGTATATAAATAAAAACAACATACAGGAAGCAAGATGGCTAAAGAAAACAGGGTTTTAATTACAGGAAACGAGGCTATTGCCGAAGGGGCAATCCAGGCAGGATGCCGTTTCTATGCTGGATACCCTATTACCCCGCAAAACGAAATCCCGGCCTATATGGCCAGCCGCATGCCGCAGGCAGGCGGTATCTTTATTCAGGCAGAGTCTGAACTAGCGGCAATCAATATGGTCTTCGGCGCCTCAGCTGCCGGAGCGCGGGCAATGACCTCTTCCTCCAGCCCCGGCATAAGCCTGAAGCAGGAGGGGATATCCTATATTGCCGGAGCAATGCTGCCTGCAGTAATAGTGAATATTATGCGCGGAGGCCCTGGCCTGGGGAATATCTGGCCTGCGCAATCCGACTATTTTCAGGCTACCAAAAGCGGCGGCCACGGAGATTACCACTGCCTGGTTCTTGCTCCTGCGTCGGTGCAGGAGGCATATGAGCTGACGCAACTTGCCTTCCATTTAGCAGATAAATACCGTAACCCCGTAATGATCCTGGGAGACGGGATGCTGGGGCAGATGATGGAGCCCCTGGTTAAAACAAGCAAAAAGAGCCATAAGCCGGCGGAGTTTAAGAAAGAGTGGGCTTTAACAGGGTGCAAAGGAAGAGCTCCCAATATAGCAAAGTCATTTTATATGAAAGAAGGGGATCTGGAGAAGCTTAACTTAGGGCTGCAGAAAAAGTACCAGCTCATACAGAACAAAGAGGAACGCTATGAAGGGCTTTTCTTAAAAGATGCCTCGGTTGTACTGGTTGCCTATGGTACCATGGCTAGGATAGCCAAGGTTGCCCTGCATGTACTCAGAAAAGAAGGGATAAGAGTTGGGTTTCTAAGGCCTATAACCCTGTGGCCTTTTCCTAAAAAAGTTCTTCGCGCTAATGTTTCTTCTAAAACTCGTTACCTAGTAATAGAGATGTCTTATGGTCAGATGGTTGAAGACGTAAGGCTCGCGGTTGAAGGAAAGAATCAGGTGGAATTTTTAGGCCGCGCAGGCGGCGGGATCCCCAGCGAAGAAGAGATAATTAAGAAGGTCAGGGAGATATTATGAACAAAGTATACGCGCACCCCAAGGCGTTAAAAACTGTTTCCACGCACTACTGTCCAGGGTGCGGGCATGGGATTGTGCACCGGATTATTGCTGAGGTAGTAGATGAGCTGGGTATCCGGGAGCGGGTTATTGCGGTTGCGCCGGTCGGCTGCGCGGTCATTGCCTATGATTACTGGGATTTTGACTGCTCTGAGGCAGCGCACGGAAGGGCCCTTGCCGTGGCTACCGCTATCAAGAGGGTGCGGCCGCAGGAGATCGTCTTTACCTATCAGGGAGACGGAGACCTGGCTGCTATCGGGACAAACGAAACCATACATGCGGCTAACCGCGGAGAGAACCTCACGGTTATATTTATAAACAATACCGTTTATGGAATGACCGGCGGCCAGATGGCCCCTACTACGCTGGTAGGCCAGAAGACAGCTACTACCCCGCTTGGCCGTGACGCGAAATTGCAAGGTTATCCCCTGAAGATCTCTGAGCTCCTGGCTGGACTTCCGGCAGTGAAATATATTGAACGCACCAGCTTGCAATCTCCGCAGGATATACTAAAAACAAAGAATGCCATAAAACAGGCATTTAAGAATCAGATTGATAATCTGGGGTTTTCTTTGGTGGAGGTGCTTTCCCCCTGCCCGACCTATTGGGGCCTTTCGCCGCTTGAAGCCATGGATTGGATAAAAAGTGTGCTGTCAAAAGAGTTTCCTTTGGGAAGGCTGAAATGATGGAGCGTATTATCATTGCTGGTTCCGGCGGCCAGGGTATTATGCTTTTAGGTAAAGTCTTGGCAGAGGCTGCGATGCGGCAGGATAAACATGTTACCTGGCTGCCCTCTTATGGCGCAGAGGTGCGCGGCGGAACAGCACACTGCATGTTAGTTATCTCCGAAAAAGAGATCGGCTCTCCTTATGTAGATAAGGCAGACGGCCTGATTATCATGAACGCGCCTTCCGTGGGACGACTTAGGTCCAGGATAAAAAAGAACGGCTTGTGGGTTGTCAATAGCTCTCTGGCTAAGCTTGAGGAGATTGAAGGAGCCTCTCTCCTACAGTATCCCTTTACCGATTTAGCGGTAGAGCTGGGTAATATCAAGGTAGCCAACATGCTGGCCCTGGGTTGCTTTGTCGGTCAAAGCAAGGTAGTAAGCCTGGAGACCATTGCCGGGGTTATCAGGGATTTCGCGCCTGCAGGAAAAGAAGAATTAGTCCGGATTAATCTAGCGGCATTGAAAAAAGGAGCAGGATTAAGATGATCCGAGTCCGCTTTGCGCCGTCGCCCACGGGTAATCTGCATATAGGAGGAGCGCGTACCGCTTTATTCAACTGGCTTTACGCAAAGGCAAAAAACGGAAAATTCCTGTTGCGCATAGAGGATACCGATCAGCAGCGCTCTAAACAGGAGTATCTTGACGAGATAACCTATAGCCTGAACTGGCTTGGATTTAGCTGGGATGAGATCTACTATCAGAGCCAACGTTTCGCTATCTATAAAGAATACGCCGATAAATTATTAAAAGCAGGCGCAGCCTACATAGAGAAATCACCCGAAGGCCGCGAAGCGGTAATCTTTAAGGTTGGGCCTCAGAAGATCAAGGTACGCGACCTGATCCGCGGGGATATTGAGTTTGATTCCCAGGCTATTAAAGACCAGGTGTTGATAAAGTCAGACGGTACCCCTACCTATAATTTTGCCTGTGTCATAGACGACGCTACCATGGAGGTCACTCACGTTATCAGGGGAGATGACCATATCTCCAATACCCCTAAGCAGATTATGCTTTATGAGGCCCTGGGGTTTGCTCTGCCTGAGTTTGCGCACCTGCCGCTTATCCTGGGCGCTGAAGGCGGGAGGCTCTCTAAGAGGACAGGAGCGACTGCTATCAGCGATTACCGCTCGATGGGTTATTTGGCTGGGGCGCTGGTGAATTACCTTTTGCTTTTAAGCTGGGCGCCGGGTGAAAACCGCGAAGTAATAGAGACAGAAGAGGCCATAAAATTATTTGATATCCGGGATGTCAATAAGACCGCAGCTACCTTTGACCTGGATAAGCTTAACTGGTTGAATAACCAGTATCTTAAGAAAGAAGACCCCGGGAAGCTTATTGAAGAGCTTATGCCTAATTTGATAGAACAGGGCTATATTCAAAAAGATAATTTTGACAGGGACTATCTTCTGAATCTAGTAAAATTATTCCAGGGCCGGCTCAATACCCTCCGTGACTTTATAAGCTGGGCGGACTTCTTTTTCTTAAAAGAGATAACCCCTGACCCCCAGGCGCAAGCCAAGTTTTTAAGCACTGACCTCTCCCGTGAGTTTTCATTGTTCATAGAAAGACTGGATAATCTGCAGAATTTTGATATCTCCAGCATCGAATCAACTTTCCGGGAACTGGTCAAAGAGCTGAATACCGAGTCCAAAAAACTGATACACCCTATCCGCGTGGCCCTTACCGGAAAAACTATTGGACCTGGCTTGTTCGAAGTGATATATTATTTAGGCAGGGAGCGTACTAAGGAAAGGCTGTTAAAATGGGTAAAAAAGAGCACGCTTTCATAAAAAAAGGCTTACCGCTGCTTTTTATGCTCTCTTTACTGCTGGCTTTGGTTAGCGGCTGCTATACGCTCAAGGGCGCGTTTGATGGCTCAAAAGAAGACTGGCAATCCCTGAAGAAGGTTGATCAGCACATAAGGGAAGTCCTTTGGTAAGCGTATATTTTTTGGTTGACCAAACAAGCATGGTAGTATATACTGTATAATATAGAAGTAAGCCGCGGAGAAAGACCAATGCATTGTTGTACCGCAGGGAGTATCCCCGTTTCATCCTGAATGATTCCGCTTCCTTAATCACCAAAGAGGGCCAGGAAATCAACCTAATAGTCAAAGACCTCTGCGTCAGGGGCGCTGGCGTTATCAGCAACTCCGCCCTGGATATAGGCCGGAAGGAGCAGGTTGTTATTAATGCCCCCTGCTTATTTGAACGGCCCTTAGCCAAAGAAGTCAAAGTAGCCTGGTGTCGCCAGATAGACAAGAATCTCTGGCAGGCGGGGCTGGATTTTGGCCTAGCCAATAAAATCAACTTTCCTAATGCCTATCCCGGTTTGACAGCGGCCTTAGCTGTTAGTTAAAACCCTTTTTGAGATAAACCCTTTCCAGGATCCCGTCTTGCTAACCTCAACCAAATAACCTCTTGATTTTAGTTTTAGCTTAAGCTATACTTTATAATTACTTCAGCAAGCGGAGGTAAAAAATGAAGAAAATAATTTCAATTTTACTATTAGCTGTAGTTTGCAGCTGGCAGTTTAGTGTCTGGGCGCAAATTCCAGCAACAGATAAGAAAAAAGTAGTGATGGTTATCGCCCAGAACGAGTTCAGGGATGATGAATTCTTCCCTCCTAAGG